>DATDUS010000073.1:0-7539 GCA_035290285.1 Patescibacteria group bacterium | reverse complement strand
CAGTATATTGCGCAGCTCACAATGAGCAATAATGATACAAAAATTCGCGATGCTGTGTTTGGAAACGCGGGTACAATGGTTTCATTTCGTGTGGGCGCAGAAGATGCGGAATTTTTACAAAAAGAGTTTTCGCCGGTGTTTAACCAAAACGATATTATTAATGTGGAAAAGTATACAGCGAACTTGAAATTATTAATTGACAATACGGCTTCGCGTCCATTTAATATGAAAACCATCATGCCGCCAAGGGGGAATAAGCAAATAGGACCGCTGCTTAAAGAATTGTCACGGCGTAAATACGGGCGTGATAGGCAAGAGGTAGAAGATGAAATTCGTGAACGCGCACAATGGGACAAACTGGGAAAAGGCGGTGGTTTAACGGGTCCGGAATCGTTTATTTAAGTACGATTTGCGTAATGTTAGCGCCAAAGGTCTTGACAAATTCAAAAAAATGTGTAGTGTAAATAGTATCTTTATTAATTATTCCCTTTTTCATATGGAAACAAACGCAACACGTAAACCAAGAGAAGCAGAGTCAATTACTGAGGTGTCTTTAGAAATGCAAAGCATGATGGATGAGCAAAAAAAAGGATTAGAGGGAATTGCAGAAACAGGTGGAGAGCATACGAAATTTATGGGGAGTTTTTTTAACGCAACACACACTGCAGCAGTTGAAGCTGCAATGAGTGCAGATGGCCAACCACAAGCACCAAATCCAGAGATACTTGTATAGAGTGCCAAATTAAAGTGACGCAAATTAAGCGGGTGATGGCCTGCGGGTTCTCCATTCACTGCACGCTTACGCTATTGCATTGAATGGAGTCCCGCAGGCGGTTCACCGCAAAATGATGTAGGTAGACAATAGAAGTAAAAGGGTGTATAATATTGGTATATGGATGAATATACAGATGATCAAGAAGAATGGGAGGAAAAGTGGTCTGAAGGGGAGGATGAGTTTGCTTCAGCAGATCCGTTTGATGGACTGAGCAAAAGAGATCAGGACATTTTTTTCCGTGTATTAGATTTGTTACCGAGAGAGCAGTTAGAATATGCCATGGATTATTTTATGAGTCATCCTAGTAAAATTCAGGCAACCATTGATTATGTGAAAAGAAAGCGAGATTTGATAAAAAATAAAGATTTGGAAGGTTTGAAGAAGTTGTTTGAACAGGAGCGTATTGTATTAGAAAAAGTGTGTGTAGAAGAGCAACAACAGAATGAAGATGGCACAATAGTACGTGCAGAAGAATCCTGAGTATATCTTGTGTAAAAATAAAAAGGCGCATTCATTGCAGCCTTTTTTTGTATTTACAAGTGTGCGATCATACAGTATGATATATAAAATAATCAATAATAAAAACAGACAAAAAATATCTATGGAAAACGAAAATAAAATGGAACAAATTTATCAAACTATTGAAGATATACAAGCGCAAATTGGTCACCTAAAACAATTGTTTGAACATGTCGGTCCAATTGATGAACAACGTAGTGCTAAAGAGAAGGCTATCGAAGTAGGGAGCCTTGAAGCAGATGAAAAAACCTCAACAATTGAAGGAGTATTTGATGGGCAACATATGGTGGGACCAGATGGTAAAGTGTATACCATGCCAGCAAACTATGCGAGCAAATCAAAACTCGTAGAAGGAGATATTATGAAATTAACAATCACCCACGACGGCTCATTTATTTATAAACAAATTGGACCGGTAAAACGGAAACGCGAAAAAGGAACGCTGGTACATGATGCACAAACAGGAATGTTTCGTGCTCTTACATCAGGTGGCAAAAGTTATCGATTGTTAACCGCGAGTGTTACGTATTATAAAGGTGAGGCAGGGGATAGTATTATATTGCTTGTTCCTACAGATATGTCCAGTAAATGGGCAGCGGTTGAAAATATTGTGAAGGATTCAACAACAGATATCTATGCTGATCCAAATATGAATTTATTGGACGATGGTGCACATGGAGAGTTACCATTTGGCAATGAAATTGAACTCATGAATGGTGCTGAAGCTGAACTTTCGGCACCAAAACAAGCAGTAGATGAATTAATATAACATAGGTGACACATGGCTACTTCTTTGTATCAAAAATATCGGCCAAAGTTTTTTGCAGAACTTATTGGTCAAGAGCATATTCGCAAAACGTTGCTCAATGAAATGTGTCAACACAGTGTTGCGCATGCATATATATTTTCTGGGCCACGTGGCATTGGTAAAACAACCACTGCACGTATTTTGGCACGTGCGGTAAATTGTGTGCAACCTATAAATGGCGAACCATGTAATTCTTGTACACATTGTATGAGTATTGCAAAAGGAAAAGCTCTGGATGTCATCGAAATTGATGCAGCTTCACATACAGGGGTAGATCATGTACGTGAACACATTATTGAAAATGCACGAGTGGCTCCTTCTCATTTTTCAAAAAAAGTATTTATTATTGATGAAGTGCACATGCTTTCCATTTCTGCATTTAATGCACTGCTGAAAACTCTTGAAGAGCCGCCAAAAAATACTTTATTTATTTTAGCTACAACAGAAATTCATAAGGTACCTGCAACCATTGTATCTCGCTGCGAGCGTTTTACATTTCGTCGCATTTCGTTTATTGATATGAAACAGCGGTTACAGGATTTGGCAAAACAGGAAAACATGCTGGTTGATGAAGAAGTTATTCATGCAATTGTACAACGTTCAGAAGGGGCATTACGTGATGCAGAAAGTTTTCTTGGGCAAGTCATGGCACTAGATAAAACGCATATTACAAAAGAAATTGCAGAAATTATTTTACCGCATAGTAACGTAAGTGAAATGGTATCATTATGGGAAGAAATGGTGCGCGCAGATACAGCGAATGCTTTGACACGTATTCATCAATTAGGAGAGGAAGGAGTATTATTCATAGAATTCTTTAAAGGATATGTGGAGTTTTTGCGTCGATTATTGTTGAGTATGGTGCAAAAAAATAATGCGCCATTAGAATATTTTCCCATGAGCGAGGATGAACAACAGCGAGTGCAGCACACCATACAACAAAGTAAAATGCAAGATGTTGCTCAAGTGCTTGAATTATTTATGCAGGCCATTGAGCAATCAAAAAATTCAGCTATTCCTCAATTACCATTTGAACTAGCGATTGTGCAGAGTTCTTTACTTCGAAATGTTTCAAAGGAGGATGCGTCAACACATTCATTACAATCACACAAAAAAATACAGAACGCACGATCTATATCTTCGGAAAAATTAGCACAAAGAGTGCCAAAAAAAGATCAACCAAAAAAACAAGAAAATGATAATGCAAAAATACAAAGCTCAGCATCTATTGATCTTCAATTAGCAGATGTACAAAAACACTGGGCAACTCTTTTGGAAGAAATGAATCATCAAAATCATGCATTGCATTTAACATTTCAAGTAGGGAAAATTGTTGCTGTTGCAGGTAATACTATTACTCTGGGGTTTCAATATCAATTTTATCAAGATCGTCTGCAGGATGCGCGTAATCGTCCGGTAATTGAAGCAGTATTTCAAAAAGTGTTCGGACAGCCTGTACAATTGGAAGTATTGGTTGGGAAGGAGTTTGCAGCAAAACCCACTGCCGCTGCGGAAAATATTGAACAGCCTTCAGAAGATGAAGTAGAAAATATTTGGGATTTGGCATCAAAAGCATTTAGTGTCTCAAAACCCAAGCAAGAAGAATCATAAAAAATGCGTATTATGCATACTCAACAATAACTCTTGTATTTTTTAATTATTTTGTTTATTGTATAAAAGTGAATATTGGGGAGTAGCCAAGCGGTAAGGCAGCAGGTTCTGGTCCTGCCATTCGTGGGTTCGAAACCTACCTCCCCAGCCAAACTGGAGCGCGATTCCTAATAAAGACGACTGATTTTTAAAAATTATTGCCGAAGCAAATCGATTGAAGATCCTTTGTATATTAAGAGAAGGTGAACGATGCGTGTGTGATATTTGGCACTATTTACAACTTCCGCAAAATTTAACCTCACATCATTTGAAGGTATTAAAGAATTTCCATCTCATTTCTTCCAGAAAAGAGGGGCTGAAAGTATTTTATTCATTAAACAAAAAAACCATGAATAGGTATGCTCATTTAGTAAATCAATTTTTACAAACATATGAACAATAATATACACATTCAAGTGCTCGGTTCAGGTTGTGCAAAGTGTAAAAGTTTGTACGAATCAACTAAAGAAGCGGTTTCGGAATTACAGATCAATGCGGAAGTAGAATACATAACAGATGTTACTAAAATAATTGAAATGGGCATACTAACGAGCCCTGCGATGGTTGTGAATGGTAAAGTAGTGTTAACTGGTGGTCATGATATTAAAGAAATAAAAGAAGCTTTAAATGGACATTTTTAAACCCATTCAGCTTTTGGCCGATGTGGTTACCTATCAATGGCTTCATATTACTCATCAATATTGGGGTGATGCCATCAATTTTTTTATTTATGATGTTATTAAAATTGGTTTATTACTAGTAGTGATTAATTTCATCATGGCCATTACCCGTTATTATTTTCCCATTGAAAAAGTGCGGGATATTTTAACAAAGCGTCATTGGTATGGTTTGGATTATGTCTTAGCAGCATTATTAGGCGTAGTGACTCCTTTTTGTTCCTGTTCATCGATTCCCTTATTTATTGGGTTTGTGAGTGCCGGCATACCATTGGGCGTGACTTTTGCATTTTTAATTGCATCACCTCTAATAAATGAAGCTTCTTTGTTTATTTTTCCATCCATTTTCGGTATTCAAATGACAATAGCTTATAATATTTTAGGAATATTCATTAGTGTTTTGGCTGGACTGGTCATTCAAAAATTACATCTAGATAAACAGGTAAATCCAGCTTTTTTAAAATTTAAAACTAAGCAAGATGTGCTTAAAGAAAATAAAGGTCAAACCATACCTCTTAAAAAAAGACTAGTTATTTGGTGGAAAGATGCGATTCATATATCCAAAAGCATTTTTCCGTATGTGGTTTTGGGCGTTGGTTTAGGTGCTATTATTCATGGGTTTGTGCCTAAAGATATGGTAGAAACCTATTTAGCTATAGAGCACTGGTGGACAGTGCCGCTCGCCACCGTAATGGGGTTGCCTCTGTATGCAAACTCTGTAAGTGTGATGCCAGTCATAGAAGCACTCACCAATAAAGGCGTGCCATTGGGTACGGCTTTAGCGTTCATGACCGGCACGGTTACGTTATCTATTCCCGGACTGTTAATTCTCAAAAAAGCTATGAATTGGAAATTATTAACGGCTTTTGTGGTGGTGAGCACCATTGGAATTATGGTGATTGGTTATTTTTTTAATGCAATACACTTTTAAATTACTTTGGTGTATAGTAACCTATTAGATAGTTTCGTGCTGTTTTCATACCCCCTGCGTTAGAGTGTTATTCTGGTAAAATTTTATATAAAATCAATAGGTATAATGAATATAATATATTAAATAATATGGATGAACGTGATGCATGTATAAAGATTTTTACAAAAAATAGTGGCTATTAATTCTATGCTCATTAAACGTACTGTTAATTTTAAAAAGAGGAAAGCAATTCATATTGTTTTGTTTGTTGGGTCTGTTTTTGTTCTATTTTTATTTATGACTGGTATCGGTTTTGTTTTTGCCAAGTATGCTCATCATTTGTCACGAACTCAGGAAATAGTAATAGCTTTCATTATGGTGGCTATTTTTATTGGTTTTAATCTATTCTTTTTTCAGCGCTCTTTAAAAGATTTTCGGTTGACACTCATTGCTGAAGAAGCGAAACAATTTGCCTTACTTTATGGAAAAGAATACCAAATGCAAAATAAAAAAAAGTTTTTCTATTATATGTTATTTACTGTTATGATCATCGCAATAATGGTATGTATTTCATATTTTTTACACGGTAATGTTATTTTTTTTGTATTATTTTTTATTGCGATTGTGGGTACGAGCTACAGTATTAATGCGTTTGTTAAATCTTCTTATACGGATATTATTTCATTTGTGAATAATAAAATACCGCATACTCAACTACACCTCGATAATTCCGTAGTTACGATTCAGTCAAAATTTGGAGAAAATTCCGGCAAAACTCATATAACAGGCAAATACAAAAAAAGGTCAATTACGTTTACGCATCAGTGGAATACAAATACACAACGAATTTTCATGGAATTACACTTGAATACTGAAAATAAACTTTATGCTACCGGTACTATTTTGGAACGTGATTTTTTGTGGAGCGCTATTGAGGACAAAACAGTAGATGAGTGTTTTTTAAAACGCTTCATATTATCCGGGTTTAAAAATCAAGAATTATCCCAAGAATGTAAAACCCATTTATTGAATTATCACCGTACAGTAAGTATGCGTCTTTCTTCCAACAGCATTGTTTACGATTTAAAATTACCCAAAAGTACTTCGGCTTTATTGCCTTTTTATTCCTATGAAGGAATTATTTTAATGTTTAATTTTTTTAGTCAATTGGCTGATCAGCTCCCCCGAGTATCATGCGGTCGTAGTTGTTTATTTTTTCTATTCGAAAATAATGGCAGGGTTCTTCCGTATCCCAAAACATAGCTTCGGGAAAAGTATTTTTGGGAAGGTGCGCTTCAATAACATAAGTTTGTGTAGGAATGATACGGTTATGTATTTCGAATGGTAAATTATTTGGATTATGCGTTGCAATAATGATATCCTGCGCATGAATATCCGCCCCTTTCGTGTGTATTGTTGTGTGATTTTTTCCGATGTAATTTGTAACTTCAGTATTTTCAAAAATGAATACCCCCTGCTTATGAATTTTTTTTGCGAGTGCCGTTATAAATTTAAGCGGCTGAAATTTTGCTTGATTTTCGATACGTAAATAGCCAGCATTTTGAAAGGGTAGCACTGTATCTTGATAAAAATGAGCATTCATTTTGAATTCTTGAGCAAGATGCGCTTCTTCCTGTAGTTTTATAGCTCCTTGTTTATTGAGCGCATATATAAATGCTGGGGAACGTACAAAATCGCAATCAATGTGTTCTGTTGTGATAATTTTTTCAATAGTATCAATAGCTTTTTGGCCAGATTGCCAAACAACCGTAGCAGTTGTTTTGTTATACCAGGAGACACGTTCTTGCAAAGAAGTGTCGAATGCCGCTGTTATGAAGGCAGTTGTATGAGCTGTTTCTCCACTGCCAATAATATCTTTTTCTACTAAAACAATTTTTTTTCCTGTTTGTGCAAGTAAATATCCTGTAACAAGTCCACTTATTCCTCCTCCCACGATAGCAATATCAGTGTTGATATTTTCAGACAAACGCGGATAATGTTGTTTGAGTGGTTGTTCTTGGCTCCATGTAGTATTCATCATTAATAAATGATAATTAAAAACACTATTAAACTGTATAAAAAAATGTCCAAAATGAATTATTTTTTTAGGATAATTTTGTTGTATGCCCTAGTCAAAATAGCTTTTTTTGATTATGCTGAAAGAGTATGAACTTCATAAGACTCAATAAATATTTAGTAG
>DATDUS010000072.1:0-5671 GCA_035290285.1 Patescibacteria group bacterium | reverse complement strand
CCACTTCTTTGGGTTAGAACGGAAAGAAGTTGGTACTGTATATTCTATTCTATCTGAGTCAGGAAGTACAATTTCTTGGCTATTTTTTCTATCCGGAAGAATAATAAGCGACTCTCCCGGCTTTTGCACTCCTAATTTTAAACGAGCTTCTTTATCTTGAACAGTGCTAGAATTTAATAATAAAATAAGATCTTGCATTTCCGAATTTCGCTTTGTTAAGCGGTTCACCTCAGATTCTAATTGTTGTACTTCATGGCGCATTTCTACGCGACGAATACCTTCTTGAATAACAGAAACTACTAACAAAATAAATACGATGCATAATACCGCAACAAACCATTTTGAACGCCATATGCGATAATACCAATTTATAGATGATTCCTGTTTCATAATTCCATTTCAGTTTCTGTTATTGGTTGATGATTTTTACTCTTCTGAGTCCACATAATAACATCTTTCACCTCTGCAGGATGATAAATATTTGTAAATTCAATATGTCCTCTCACACTTCCGGAATCAATAATAACCGTGCCCACTTGTAATAGTGTAGCAAAAAAACCTTTCATCGTGTATCGAATGTCTTGAATGTGTTCCAAAGGACACTCAGAAACGCGTTTTTCAAATAAATGGAGTTGATCAATATCAATAATTCGTTTATTCGTAATAAGCATAACGTTTAAAGACCAGAGAATGTATAAACGAACAAAACCGATGATAGACAACAAAAATAAAAATAAAAAAATCCATATCCCCCATGCACCGATCGTTTGTAATGGATAAAAGAAAAAACAAGTACTAATTAAAAGTATGCTATACTGTAGTATATTCCATCGATAGTGAAACCAAGATACTCGTACGATGCGAATAATTGCTTCGTCAGCATGTATAGATTGTAATAATAAACGTTTAAACATATAGATCACCTATGGCACAAAGAAAACGTAAATGGCAAGAAAAAGTATGGATCATTATTAGTTTGATTGCAATAGTATTAATGGTCGCTTTTACTGCTCTGCCTTTTCTACAAACAGTCGCACAATAAAACGTAAGGCTTCTGATTTACAAGGTTAATGCGCGTTCAATAAGAAAGTACACCAACCCCAGCACGCCCATTACACCGGAAATAATCCAAAACCGCATGACTATTTTTGGTTCTCCCCACCCGATAGCTTCAAAATGATGATGAATGGGGCTTGCAATAAACACTTTTTTGCCATGACGCAACAATTTAGACAGAATCTGAATAATGACTGAACCGCTTTCAAGAACCAAAATAAAACAAATCACTGGTAATAACCATATCGTATCTGTAAGCAATGCAACCACACCAAGGGTAACTCCTAATGACATTGCTCCGGTATCACCCATGATAAAACGTGCAGGGTGGATATTAAACCATAAAAATGAGAGCAGCGCTCCACAAATAACAGCACAAAATGTTGCTAAATTGTATTTGCCTTCAATAAATGCAATAGCGGCAAATGTTCCAAAACTGGTTAACAATACTCCTCCGGCCAAACCATCGAGCCCATCTGTTTCATTTACTGAAAAAGAGGTGGCAACAATAATAAAAATAAATAATGGAATCACCCATGCACCAATATCAACTACTTGATAAAATGGTATGCGCACCACCGTCCAATCAAGTTTAAAATAAAACCAAAATGCGGCAACTGCTGCAATAATGGCATAAATAATTAAACGATGTCGCACATGAAGACCGCCACCTTTTGCTCCAATCCGTTTTATATTAAAAATATCATCCACCAATCCGACAATGGCCGAAGCAATTAATACCCCGAGCGGCAATAATGTTTCCTCGCGTGTAAGAAAATCAAATTTTGCAATAATGGTTGAAGGAAAAAGAGTCGCAACATACGAAATCCCCAGCAATAATACAGCAGTTGTTGCCCAAATAAGAATGCCACCCATGGTTGGTGTTCCCTGCTTATGCTTGTGTAACGTAGAAACTACCGGTGTCTTTGACATGTCATCACGAATGCTTTTTCCTACTTTATATTTATATAAAAAATGAGTTAACACAGGAGTCAATACTGTGGATAATACAAAGGAGAGCGTAGATAAAAATAATATTTTGATGACTCCAATGGATTCAAGACTCATATTAATTATTTAATAATATCAAAAGAATCGTAGCAGAAAATATCACTAATTCAAAACAGGTGGTCACAATCATCATCATTATTCGAACAAAATAATCCATTCGTTTATGCCATAGTACGAATACTGCATTAACGCATAATATGACCAATCCAGAACTGGGCAATAAAAAAATACGTACCCAATTCCCCGCAAGATCAATACCAAAATAGATATTATAATGCAAAAAAACAATGTCTTGTGTGCGTGGAATTTTCCAAATTAATACTGCCCACGAACAAATATTAACGAGTATATTTGCAATAATGAACAAAAAAACTGCATTATTCTTTTTTTGTATCAATTGATTCGTATCCACAGATTCATTCATCATATATAGTGGGCAGCGTATCATGAAAATACGAAGCTGACAATATAATTGATTCAAATTATTTAATAAATATGGTATAGTATAGAGTATGAATCACCGGGAAAAAATACAACACGCATTATTAGCAGAGCACATTATTGATGAACAAGATTCTATTGAACAACTGATGTTTGATGCAAAACGAAAGCATATTGATATTGAAGAATACATTGCAAATAAAAAAGATTTGCCACTCGAGCAAGTATATCAAACAGTTGCGAAAGCCTTTGGTACGACCTATGTCAATTTAGAGAATAATTCACTCGATTCAAAATTAATAAAACTCCTTCCTGAATCGATTGTTCAAACACACCAAATTATCATTTTTGATTACAGTAAAAAACAAAATGTTTTACTTGTTGCCACGCGAGATCCTGATGACATTCAAACTATTGATTTTATTCAAAAGAAAACCGGTAAGGAACTGCAAATATTTTATACAGATTCTGTCAGTATTCAACACATTGTAAAGCAATATCATAAAAATTTAGTAGAAGAAATTCAAACATTAACCGCTGCTCCAATTGCGGTGGATTCTCATACTGGTTTGAAAGAATTAAATCGTATTGCACACAATCTTCCGGTCATTAAAACAGTCAATGTATTATTACATTATGCTCTATACCAAGGTGCTTCTGATATCCATATTGAACCGACTGAAAAAGAGGTAGTGGTGCGCTATAGAGTTGACGGCATGTTATCTGATGTGATGACGTTCCCTAAAGCACTGCAACAAGCCATTATTGCACGCATTAAAGTACTCGCAAATTTAAAAATTGATGAACACAGATTGCCACAAGATGGCCGATTTAAAATTCAAGTGGAAGAAAATGCAATCGCATTTCGTGTATCAATTTTTCCAGTGTATGACGGAGAAAAAGTCGTATTACGTTTATTAGATGAATCGGCAAAAGTTCTAACATTTGAACAATTGGGCATGCAATCAAAAGCCTCCGAAATATTGCGTAACAATATCCAAAAACCACATGGCATTATGCTCGTTACTGGTCCTACTGGTTCAGGAAAAACAACTACACTGTATTCTGTACTTAACATACTCAATACGCCAAAAGTAAATATTTCAACAGTGGAAGATCCCATTGAATACCGTATACCTCGTGTAAACCAAGCTCAGGTTTCTCCAAAAATCGGATTTACATTTGCAGCCGGTCTGCGTGCATTGCTTCGGCAGGATCCAAATATTATTATGGTGGGAGAAATACGTGATGGAGAAACAGCAGAAATTGCAGCACATGCAGCAATGACCGGGCACTTAGTACTTTCTACGCTGCATACAAACGATGCAATCGGTGCTATTCCTCGCTTAACAGAAATGGGTGTACCACATTATCTGGTTGCTTCAACAACTAATGTGATTATCGCACAACGCCTGGTACGTAAAATATGCGAACACTGCATGTATACAATTGGTGTCACAAAACAGATGATTGCAGATATTGAACGTCAATTTTCATTTGAAGATATTGTGCATACCTTGATTACCTATGGCGAAATGAACAAAGAAACTCCTGTGGAAGATATTAATTTTTATGCCGGAAAAGGATGCTCACATTGTGGACAACGAGGATACAAAGGACGTGTGGGTATTTATGAAACGTTAGAAATCACCGATAACGTTCGTAAAGCGATTTTAGACCGTGCTTCACCTAAAGAATTATTGGCTATTGCAAAATCAGAAGGAATGATGACCATGACAGAAGACGGATTTTTAAAAGCAAAACGTGGGCTCACTTCAATAGAAGAAATTCTACGTGTTACCAAAGAATAAATATCTATAGTATGATGGGAGGAAAAAAAAATTCTACTGCAGGATTGAAACGAAATACCTTATTTCGAAAAATTTCAACAGTTGATAAAATATTTCTTGTTCAAAATTTGGCTGTGTTAATCAAAGCTGGATTTTCTTTAGCCAATGCACTTACAACAGTTGCAAAACAAACAAAGCAACAATGGCTCAAAGAAACAATTACCACTATTGCTACAGATATTCAGTCTGGTCAAACATTTGCAGATGCATTGCGACGATATGAAAAAATATTTGACGCACTGTTTATTAATATGATTGAAGCAGGAGAACTCAGTGGAAAATTGGAAATTACTCTAAAAGAGCTTTCTGTTCAGCTGAAAAAATCTCACTCCCTATATTTAAAAGTACGCAATGCACTTGCGTATCCTGCTGTAATTCTTACTGCCATGATTGGTATTGGAACCGGTATGATGATTTTTGTTATTCCAAAAATTATGAATCTTTATGCAGAAACATCCTTTCAGTTGCCTCTTGCAACACGCATTGTCATTGCTGTGAGTAATTTTATTATTCATCATGGAATACTCTCCCTACTGATGCTTATTGGAATAATTACAGTATGTGTTCTGCTGTATAAACAACAAAAAATAAAGCTATTTATTCATCAACTACTCGTACATATGCCTCTTTTTGGCAATATTATTCGAGAGTATAATCTCGCGCGTTTTAGTCGCATATTCCACTCACTCATTAGTACGGATATTCCAGTGATTCGTATATTTGAAATCATTGCAAACACACTGGGAAATATTGCCTATAAACAATATATGCAACTTATGATTCCCCAACTGGAACGCGGCGTATCTATTGGTGAAGCAATTGGAAAAGATGCGGCACTTTTTCCACCCACGGTAGTGGAAATGATCATTGTTGCAGAAGCAAGCGGTTCGTTAGAAGAAATGACCAACGATATTGCAATCCATTATGAAGAAGAAGTATCAAGCACTTTAGATGGGCTTTCTGTGCTTATTGAACCGGTACTCATGCTCATATTAGGTGCGGCAATTGGATTGATTGCTGTTGCTATACTCTGGCCAATGTATAATCTGGTCAATGTAATATAACCATGCAAACTCGTTATACAACCACCAAACATCCAACTGGAATAACGTTGATTGAGACACTCATCTCTCTTGCTATTTTTATTATGGTTTCTTCAGCATTTTATCTTCTTATTCAACTAGGTCTACGTACGCTTACAGATGATCAAATACGTCTTGATGCTATTGCTATCGCTCAATCTCAAATAGAATCATTACGAAATGTTCCGTATGATGATGTAGGCACAATTGAAGGCATTCCTCATGGAGTAT
>DATDUS010000071.1:0-4981 GCA_035290285.1 Patescibacteria group bacterium | reverse complement strand
CAATACGAATTTCTTTTGCTCCTTTTCCAGGAGTCGCATAAAAACCAGGTGCTGGCGCCACCAATACTGTTTCTTTATTTTCTTCAAATTCTTCAATAGTCCATTTGGCAAAACGTTCTGATGAATCAATCGGTAATGTGCACATACAATAAAATGCTCCTTCTGGTTTCAATGATGTCACTCCGGGAATACGTTGTAATTCTTCATATACCACATCTCGTCGTTTTCGATATTCAAGAATTACAGGAGGAATAAGCTTTTGTGCTTGGTGCAGTACCGGAATCACCGCACGTTGCTCAATGGTTGCAACAGATAAACGAGCCATACCAAAACGAATCAGCGATGCAATCAGTTCTGTATTATGAGAAACAATCGCTCCAATACGTGCACCACACATATTAAAACGTTTTGATGTGCTATCAATAATAATGGTGTGATTTGAAGCCTCAGGAAAAGAAAGAAGAGAGGTTGGAGAAGCATCAAACGTAAATTCTCGATAGACTTCATCAGCAATGATATAGAGGTCATGTTTCAGTGCAATGCGCACTAAGCGTTGCAATTCTTCAGTAGTAAACACCGTTCCTGTTGGGTTTGATGGGTTACATATCAATAGTGCGCGAGTACGGGAGGTAATGTGCCGTTCAATTTCTGCATCATGAGGTAAATGAAAATTATTCTGAATATCTAATGTCACCGGAGTCAGCGTTGCTCCAATCAGCGTTGCGTAACCGTTGTAACTGGTATAAAAAGGTTCAAAAACCAGTATATCATCTCCTGGGTCAGTAACCGCGGCAAATGTGAAAATAAGTGCTTCAGATCCTCCTGCAGTAATCATGAGTTCATTGCGTGCTATTGAGAAGCCTAATTGAGCATAGTAGGTTCTCCACGCATCAATCAGTTGTTCAATACCTTGTGAAGGAGCGTAGGCAACTGGATTTTCTTGAAAAGTATGTACTGCTTGAAAAAATTCTTGAGGCGTCGGAATATCAGGTTGACCAATGTTGAGTTGATAGACGTGAATTCCTTTTTTTTGCCGTTCTATTGCGATTGTCATCAGTTTTCGAATCGGCGATGCAGGCATGTTCGTTGCCCTTTTTGCAAATTGAGGCATAGAGATATATTGAAAAATAGAGTGATAAATAAAAAATTGTAAAGAAAAAATAGAATATCTATTGAATAGTATACAATATATTTTAGTTCTGTATCAAATGATTTTGTTTTGATCAGTTGACTGTTTGACGAATTCAGCCGTATATGATATAATCATCTCATCATTTTTTCCTATTCATGATTGAAAACGCTAAAAAAATCGATCGAGTATCGATCTGGGCAGTTTGTATCACCGGATTTCTTATTATCATTGGTGGCGTGATACAATTACGTTCGTATCTCTTTATTCATGAGCGTACTATATTTGCAGATATTCGTGAGCAGTTACTACAAGCACAACAACAAGAAGAGAATGCAAGTCAGCTTGCAGAAGGATCAGAAGAATCACAAAATCTTGCGCAATTACAATCTCAAGATTCCGACAAAGATGGGCTCAATGATTTTCAAGAACAGTATGTCTATAGCACTAGTCCTTATCTTGCAGATTCAGATTCCGATAATATTAGTGATATGGATGAAATAACAAACGGGACTAATCCAAATTGTCCAGAAGGAACTACATGTCAAGTAGAGCGTACGGAAGGAACAGATATGGCAACCGATGCGGAACGAGCATTTGCTGATTTAAATACAGAGAATTTATTGCCAATAGACGAGAATGGTACTGTTGATACAACAGCGCTCCGTAGTAAGTTACAAGAGTATGGTGTTCCTGCAGAAACATTACAGGGAATGACTGATGAGCAATTGCTCACCCTATTGCAACAGGTGGTAACAAAACAGGACGGTACTGTTGTAACTCAGGGTGGTGGAGTGGAAAGCGTAAAACAATATGCAGAAACCATGCGCAATATGACCATTGCAGAAAAAAGAAATTTTTTAATCGAATCAGGAGTCAAAAAAGAAGAACTGGATAAACTCAGCGATGAAGAGATTAATTCAGTATTAAATCAGTTGATTGATCAGACATTGCAGGAACAAGGAATTGAAAATACTGCTTTGCCAAATGATGAAAATTCTACTGTATTAGATGAAAATACAAAAGAATAAATATAATAAAACAGTCGTAATGATTTTCACGAACGATTATGAAGAAACATAGCCTACATCCTCTCCGTAAATATACCTCCATAGGAAGAATATGTATTCAATTTTTTCTTGCATTAATACTGTTTAGTGCCATTACTGTTTGTATTTTTGTTCCAAAACCGGTTTTTGCTGTTCCGACAGAAGAGATTGCTAGTCTTCCAAATGCCACGGATAATATTTTAAAAAAAATCGGAGACGGCTTAGTCACTGCGGGAAAAGTTGGTATCAAAAATGCTATTCGTACTTTTTTAGAAAAACTTGCCTATGATACGGCTGTGTGGATTGGTTCAGGTGATGTATTTCAAAAACCATTGTTATATACTGAAGAAGTTGGACCATATTTTCAAAATATGGGTGATGCCGCAGCAGGTAGTTTTTTAAATACGCTTGCCAGTGAAAATGGATTTGTGAAATTAAATTTATGTAGTTTACCATCTGTTCAGGCATTGCGTTTTAAATTGATTCTTCCGAAAGTGACAGGGAAGTCACCCTATACACCATCATGTAAGCTTTCTGACATTAATAAAAGTTTGTATAAATATGGTAATGATATTCGTGATAAATCTCTCGCATTTATTGATGACCCAAAATCTTTAGTAAAATTTTCTGCCACATTTGACGAAGGAGAAAACGCACTGTCTTCTATGTTGACAGCAATGGATCAAACAATTGGTGCGCAAACCGCCGCACAGCGTGAAGCGGAAATAAATCGTTTAAAATCTGACGCCAAACCAAAAACAGGAAAAGTTTCAGGGTATATTGAAACACCTGCTGGTGTCGTAGAGGCGCAACTGCAAGGCACAATAGCCAAATCAACGGATGCAGAAACTATTCAGCAAGATAATATTGTTGCTGATGCACTGTCGGTATTTGCACATACGCTTGCTCAAAAATCTTTGCAAACACTGATGAGCGGTATTATGAATTTTATGACAGAATCAGATATTAATGCATCTATTGCTGGTTTGAGTTCAGTAACGAGTAGTAGCGGCGGTATTCAAGGAGTAAAAGAACGTTTTGCCTCTTTTAAAACTCCTTCTTTTAAAAAAGGAAGTGAAGTGGATATTTTAACGAATTTTGCCAATTGTCCAACAGAAGGTGTTGATACGATTAATTGTGTTGTAGATGAAGGAATGAGATCAGCAATAGATGAAGAGCTTTCTCTGCAAGAAGCAGTAAGAACAGGTCGCATATCAGGAGACGCACAATTTGGTTCAGATGATAACTCAAATCTTACTACTAATATTACCTATCGAAATATTAAAATACTCAAACAGTACAGTGTTGTCCCAGTTGGGTGGGTTCTGGCTGCCGAGTACACACGTAATTTTGGCGGCCAAAAAACAGTGTCATTACAAGATGTCATGAATGCATATGATCAATGCAACGAAACTAATTATTCTCCTTATTGTGGCTTGGTCGATCCGGATTGGACGCTCAAAGCACCGGATGTATTATGTAAAACTGAAGGATATGGATCTACGGTTATTCAAAGTAATTTTGAAGATTTGGATGGGAATGTGTACTCACCTGATGAACGTATTGTCACCAGACTTTCGAGTTGTTTAGATCCGCAAACATGTCTTTCTGAAGATGATAGCGGAAATTGTGAAGCATACGGATATTGTATTGAACAAAAACCCATCTATCGTTTTCAAGGAACCTCTTGCCCGGAATATGAAGCCACTTGTGATACGTTTTCAGACGAAGATGAAAATGAAGTCAGCTATTTAAAGAATACATTAAATCACAATGATTGTTCTTCAGAAAATGCTGGGTGTACTTGGTATTGCACACAATCAACTTCCGATGGAGAATTCACTTGTGCAGATCAAGCACTCACTTATAGTATTTGTGATCAAGAAAATGGTTGTGAGTGTATTATTTCAGCTACTGAAAAATGTACGGTGGCATCTGGTACGTATCATTGTACAAGCGATGTAGGTAATACGTGTACTCTTCCAACACAAACAGATGAACAAACTGGCATTGATTCGACCATGACGTTTGATAATGATATTCAAAGTTGTGAAGAAAGCGCACGAGGGTGCTCGGAATTCATTCCGGTAAAAGGAGGAGAAAATTTGTTATTTAATGGAGGTTTTACGTATTATAATACCGAGAAGCCCGCCTCTTCTGAAACAATAGCAAATCTTCCAGCATATAACGACACCATTGCTGCATATGGGAATGACACCTTTGGTTTTTTTGGAAAAGACGGAGCTGGAGATGCTTGTAAAAATTCAACAACAAACACCTGTTATGGCTGGGAATTGCTCGGTTCTATTTCTACTCGGGCAACGCAATTTGTTGGTTCAGTTACTCTTCAAGTTCAACCTTCTTCAGCAAGTACGGATTTTATTCAGGCCACTGTAGAGACCGGTCAACCATTGGCAAATCGTTCATTTGTATTTTCGTTTGATCACCTCAAGACATCAAGTACCTCTGATTCTTGCAGTGGCACTTATTGGATTGAATCTTCTACTGGATCAGGAAAACAACTGTTTGATATACAATATGATACGACAGACGACCTGACACGCGAAACATCAAATATTGTGACCTTTGATGATGCTATTTCCGCAACAGCAATACGTATTGGAATATCAGCTCCCAATAATTGCACCATTGCTTTGGATAATGCAAAATTAGAAGAAAATAATACCGCATCTGATTATTCCGATTATCTTGCAAATCCTCTCTATCTTAATACACAAACAGCAAATAGTTGTTCAGTGGCAGAGATTGGGTGTGAATTATATTCTCCACAAACTGGTGAAAG
>DATDUS010000070.1:0-7154 GCA_035290285.1 Patescibacteria group bacterium | reverse complement strand
CCTTCAAAAACAATTTCATGTAAAGCGAATAGGACTATTTGGCTCATTTGCTCGTCAGGAAGAAACTCCTACAAGCGATATTGATCTTCTTGTTGAATTCTCAGAACCTATTGGTTTGAAATTTGTGGAAATGAAACACTATTTAGAAAAAGAATTACAACGACCTGTTGATTTGGTAACAATGCGAGCATTAAAACCTCAGCTGAAAGAACGTATTCTCCGTGAAGTTATTTTTGACTAAATTATGAGCAAAAGAATATATACGCATCTTCTTCAAGACATGCTTGATGCTATTGATAAAATTGATCAATATACAGCAGATTATGATTTTGCAGAATTTGAAAATAATTCATTAGTGATTGATGGGGTTGTTCGCAACCTTGAAATAATTGGAGAAGCAGCCAACCATATTCCTGAAGAAATACAATTACAATATACTACTATACCATGGGCTCAAATTATTGGTTTACGAAATATTGTTATTCATGAATATTTTGGGATCGACACAAGTATCATTTGGACAATTGCCACGTCAGATTTACCACAATTACGATCAGCGGTTGAGAAGATAATAAGCGAACAGAAATAAAAATCTTCTGGGTGAGCGAACATTTTTGAGGAACAATTCTCCTGTTTTTCTTGCACTATTCCTATACGTGAACTCAAACACTATTGGCCCAAATTACATTTAGACCCATCTAAGAAAAAATAACTTGAATTTTTACTGTGGAACAAACAATCTTAACTAAAAATCAGCTACAATTATTAGATGCTATTGGGAAAAACAAGGTAATTACAAATTCATTCATATATATAACGCTATTCGTTTAGATAGCCTTATTGATATTGCGACAAATAAAGTGTTTACCATTTACCAAAAATCACGTTCACGTGATTTTATTGACTTGTATTATATTTTGCAACAGCAAAAAAAAGGACTCTGACTGAACTGGTGAAAAAAGCACAAATTAAATTTGAAACCTATATTGACCCTATCCAATTTGGAAGCCGTCTTTTGGAAGTGAAAACAGTGAAAGATTACCCACGCATGATACACACAATAGATCATGCTACTTGGCAACAATTTTTCTTAAAACAAGCAAAACAACTCGAAAAATCAATTCTGCAATAATTTTCATATCTATTATTTGCAGATTGCGGAACCAGGAACAGTAGACATTTTTGAGGAACAAAGCAGTTTGATTTACCACATATTGTATGGATAAAAATAATTTTTTAAATGGGAATCATAATAAATTGCATGCATAAGGTCAGATACATATTACACTCCAAGAAGGGGTGAAATATGATATACTGTTTATGCTTTACTAAAATAATATGAATCTATGCTGGTATTTATCGACGAATCAGGTGATTCTGGTCTCAAAATGGACAAAGGTTCAAGCCGTTATTTTACGGTGGCTTTGGTAATTTTTGATGATCGGGAGGAGGCCATTGCCTGTGATCAACGCATAGAGTTGTTAAAAAAGGAGCTGGGATGGGATAAGCAGAGTGAGTTCCATTTTAAGCGGAATTCTGAACGAGTCAGAAAAGCATTTTTGCAGGGGGTAGCTCCTTATAATTTTTTCTATCACGGGGTGGTGATTAACAAAGACCCAAACAAATTGTGGGGAGATGGTTTTCAGGACAAATGTTCGTTTTATAAATATACCTGCGGTTTGGTTTTTCAAAACGCAAAGGAATTATTGGAAGACTCCATTGTGGTGATTGATAAAAGTGGGAATCAAGATTTTCGCAACCAACTGGCGAAATACTTACGAAATAAAATGAATGAGAAAAATAAACGGGTAATTAAGAAAGTAAAAATGCAGCGTTCAGAAGGCAATAACCTCATTCAATTAGCAGATTATGTTGCGGGAGTCATCAATCGTTCTGTGCAACAGAAAAGGAAAAACCATCAAGATTATCGTCAAATTATTGCTCACAGGGAGTTGCGAGTGCAAATTTGGCCAAAATGAAAACTGCCCCCCTATCCCTTGCGGGAACGCAGCGATAAACGCTACATTTTGGGTAGGCAGCTTTTCCATTTACAAGGATATAATATTTTTATATTGTTGTCAATACTTAATTCCATACTTAATTCCTGTAAAACTCGTTAAAAATTTGCTTACTATTATCAAATGTCTCTTCAAAATTAACCCTTAATTGTTGCATACCAAACTTCCAGGAACAGTGGACATTTTTAAGGAACCATAGCTCCTGTTTTTCTTCCTTTTTTCTTGTTCTTGCTAATAGAATATTTCTGTGATAGATTGATTAAAGAAAATCACAGTAATAAATACAATATGACTACTAAACAGCTGGTTAAAAAAATAGATGTTATGCAACGGGAGCTCAATGTAATGCGCCTTGCTATATCTACATTGAACAAAGGTCGAGAAGGGGTCGCTTGGAAAAAAACGGCTGGTATTATTTCGCTTACTCGAAGCAAAAATATGATGCGTGCTATTCAAAACGATCGACAACAAATACTCCGTCGAGAGAGAAAGCTTGATACTCTTCATCGTAAAGCTACACAATAAACATGTCTTCCGTTCTTCTGGATACAAATGTTATTATTCTTCACTTAAATGGAATCCATCCAGTAAATTTTTCATTATTTACTGCTGCTATATCAACAATTACAGTATACGAATTGTTGCGTTATCCTCGAATCAGTAAACGTGAAGAGAGGGCTGTTCGAGAATTACTTGATGAAGTAACGATTATTCCATGTTTACAACTTATCGAGGTATAGTATAGTGCTAAAAAAATTGGTGGACATTTTTGAGGAACAAAGCAGCTTACTTTGCCTCATAATAAAATGTACTATGACAGCAAATTGCGAATGTCTTTTTCGGAAAGAAGTGAAGAAAATTGGGCAGTGCTGTCGAGCACGCTATGAAACAGCTGCTTCTTTTTTTCTTGCAGCGCCAGCACTTTTTCTTCAATGGTATCTTTTGCAATACATTTATACACCATAACACGTTTTGTTTGTCCAATGCGATGCGCGCGATCTACGGCTTGCTGCTCTACTGCCGGGTTCCACCACGGGTCAAGCACCATGCAGTAATCTGCAGCCGTTAAATTTAATCCCACTCCGCCGGCTTTTAGGCTGATTAAAAATACCTGCGGCGCTGTTTGCGATGTTTGAAATTCTTGCACCAATTCCTTCCGATTTTTTGTTTTTCCGTCAAGATACAAATACGGAATTTTATGCGTATCAAAACCAGAACGAACGAGTGCTAAAAACGAAGTAAACTGGCTAAACACCAAAACTCGATGATTTTCTGCTGTGACGGTTTGAATAGTTTCTACAAGTGTTTCCAGTTTTGCTGAAGGTGCGTTTTGTGCAGTTTTGTTGTCAATCACTAATGCCGGATGCAGAGCCAACTGCCGCAAGTGCGTTAACGATTGCAAAATAGCAAAACGATTTTTTTGCATTCCTCCTTCTTCACCCAATAATTGCAGCACCTTTTTTCGCTCTTTTTGCAAATGCACATCGTATAATTTTCGATGTTTCGGGTGCAAATCAATCATCATGGTTTGCTCTGTTTTTTTGGGCAATTCTTTTGCTACCACTTCTTTTGTACGCCGCATTAAAAATGGACGAATGCGTCGTTGCAGTTGCTGCAACTTTTCCTTGTTATTGTGCCGTTCAATCGGTAATTGATATTGCTCCCGAAATTCTTGAGGAGAAGGAAACAAACCCGGCGCAACCAACGAACTTATACTCCATAATTCAATGAGAGAATTTTCCATTGGCGTGCCAGTAAGCGCAAGCCGCCTTTTGCTTTTTAGCTGCCGAATAGTTGCGTATATTTTTGATTGATAATTTTTTACGTATTGCGCTTCATCAACAATAATCGTATCAAACGTTCTTTGTAAAAACTCTTCTCTGTCACGCAGCAACAGTGCGTATGAAGTCACCACAACATCTACGCTTGATTGACGCAACGTTTCAAAATGCTCCGAACGGTCGCCTCTTCGAAAAATCACTTTTTTCAATTTTGGCGCAAACCGCTCAAGTTCCATGTCCCAATTCTCTACCACGCTTGTGGGAGCAATGACCAAAAAAGGGTCGCTGCTTGAATGCTGTTTTGCTATCATCAACGCAATGGCTTGAATGGTTTTGCCTAACCCCATGTCATCTGCCAAAATTCCGCCCAATTCATTTTGATATAAAAAACGCAACCATGAATACCCTTCTTGTTGATACGACCGCAACGTTGCTTTACATTGTTTTGGTGTGGTAAAACGTTGAACACGTGGCGAGGTAAGCCCGGTGACTGTTTTTTGCCACCGTTCTGTTTGCTCTTTCACTATGCCGAGCTGCTGCAATTCTTGCCACAACCCCACTTGATAACGGCTAATGCTTATTGAATCCCCTTTCTTTTTATCACGAATGTGTTGTGCTTCTTCGAGCAGTTTTTGCAATTGCTGAAATTGTGGATGATTCAGCGCAATATATTTGCCATTTTTCAATAATAGATATTTTTGCTTTTGCACAATGGCTTCAAAAATTGTATAAAACGGAATTGATTCGTCATCAATACGTACGGTGACCGATAAATCAAACCAATCCGTATTATCGGTTTGCTCTGTAATGCAAAGCTCAACTTGCGGCTGTTCATCTGCAAACGTATATGCTTGTACGTGCGGATCTATTTCTACGTTCACCCATGGTTGTTGTTGCAGTTGTGGCACCAGTTCATGCATAAACCGCGCAGCAATAATACCTTGTAACATGGTAGAAGCTTGTTCTGTTGATAACAACTCTTTTCCATCAAGCGTGCTCTGTTGCATGAGTTGCTGAAAAAATGCTTGTTCTTGTTCACGGTTGCGCATATATGCCTGCTTGTGTACGTGAAATAGGGGTGCGGTATGTGTTATAGAAATCTGTTTTGCTTCATTTTCATAGGAAAACGTGGGTTGCACTCGAATGCTCTGTGTTGCGCCTTTTTCTGGAAAAATAACAATGGCCATGCCTTGGCAATTGGCTTGTTTTGGAAGCACAATGCGTTTTGAACGATTGTTCACGTGCAGATGCGGCAATAATTTTGGAGCAATCGTTTTTTCAAAATCAGCAATATCCGCTTTTGGAATAGTGAGTGGTTGAGTGATAAAAAACGGACGGTGTATTGCTAAATTGCGAATGGGATGAAACCGCAATGAAACCTGATTCAGATTTTTACCGGGCGTATACAGTGATTCATTACTTACTAATGCATATGACATTTTTTTTCCAATGGTATAGATATGATCTTTTAAAATTTCCTGCTCTTGTAATAAAAATGTACTGTGAATAGTAATATCTTCTTTTTCGTCATCAATATTCAATGCGCACTGAATTTCTTCCGAAGAAACCGGTACAGGATGTTCTCCGTGTTTTCCGCTCACTATCTGCACACCAAAATCTGCACTTTGACGAAGAACCTTCCAACATGCCGCGGCATGTTGCTGCTCTTCACTCACATTAATCCATCTTTGATTCATCCATTCATTCATGTGCAGTGCGCTCAGTAAAAATCGAAAAAAATCAACTTCTTCTTGTGGAAGGCGCAAACGCTCTACGCTATATGACATACGAGTATCGCTCCAGGAAAAATCCGTAAGCGATATTTTTTGCATTTTCGGGTAAAATACTTGCGGACGAAATTTTAGCTGTAAAGTGACTTGCTTTTTTTGCGTTCCGGGAATACGAACATAATTTCTTTCCAGTTGCAGCAATAAACGCAGGTGTGCGCCTGTTTTTTGCTGTTGCCGAGTATCTGTGATTTCTTGTAAAAAAGGAGTGAGTTGTTGCTTCCATGAAGGCGTCTGTGGCGTGTCTTTTTTTTCTGTATCTGTATATGAAAACACGAGTGTTTGTTGAATGCTGCCTGAAAATTTTTCAAGTGCGGCAAGCCCGAGCGCAACCACATGTTTGCACGCAGAAGAAAGCGGGCACGTACAGACTGATTGTAGTGTACCATTCAATTCAATGGAAAGAATAACGTTATAGAAGTGACTACCGCTGCCCTGCACCACACCGGCAATGAGATTATCAACAATATCGACATTTTTTACACGACCATATCGAAAATACTGCAAACCTCGTTGAAAATAGGTTGTGCTCACATACTGCCGAATACTCTGCTGATTCAATTCAAAAACTTGTTTCTCCATGCAAAAAACTATATCACGCTTCTTTTAAAAAGCAAACTGTACTTTTTCTTCTTTTTAACCTATCATTTTGCCGCTATTTTCTTACCAGAATCAATGATTTCTTTAAATTTTTCCATTGGAACATCTTCTCCTATTCGGTGTGCTGATGCCGTTAGATAATCACGAAGCTTGGTAAATTTTTCAGCTGATACTGAAAACCAATTTTTTGTATCATCAAGATGCGCAATTTGAATTGCTCCATTCTGCAAACGATACAATATCCCATCTGCATAGGCTGGACGATTATTTTTTATTAATTCCGACAATGCATTTCGTAATGCTGTTTCTGATTGCAATGAATTGTTATAAAATTCAACTAACCGATTAGCGGGTATGGTACTCACTGCAGGCGCTTCGTTCATAGCAGTAACGACGTCTATTGTTTTTGCTGGTACAACAGAAGGTTTAGGAGGCTGAATCGGCGTTTCTATTTCTGTTTTTGCTACAGAAGCTTCTGCAGGCATTGGATTCGCATCAACATTGATATGCGGTTGTGTCGGTTCTGGTGACACGGGTTGCCGAACAATTAATTCAGTTGGTGCTTCTTCAAAGGATGGTGTTGGTGTTGCATGAAGAGCGTCTTCCATATTGATAGAAACAGATTTTGGTGCCTGTACCGGCGCTGCTACTTCTGGTGTAACGGCTGGTTGATTTGGAAGAGAAGAAGTGGCAGCAACATCCACCGAAGCTTGAGAAACAGAATGTTCTGAAGGAATAGCATGTTCAACTGATTGAGGAAAAATTTTTCCACCAAAATCGCTTCGATCAAAATTTTCCGCAATGTGAGGTGTTCCTGTGCTTGATGTTGCAAGTTGTTCCTCGGTAGGTGGAATAACTTCAGCACCACGATAAAACGTTGGCTGCATTTCTTTGCCTTGATCAATCGTCATCTCTGGAGATAAACGAGTTGGCTCTGGGTGATATTGCGGTTGTAATTTTGCAAGAGG
>DATDUS010000069.1:0-2936 GCA_035290285.1 Patescibacteria group bacterium | reverse complement strand
AAGGGGGAGAGTTGGTATACTTTTATATGTTATGACATTGCGAAGATACTTAATTACGATGGCATTGACCACACTGATTTGTTGGTGTGCATTTGTGATTGTGTTATTTAAAATTGATCCAGAAACAGGCGGAACACTTGGTTTATCCCTTTGTTTTATTTCCCTCTTTTTTTCGGTGTGGGGAACAGTAAGTTTAATCGGTTTTGGAGTACGTTCATTGTTCAAGCGAGATGTGCCTTTTTTTCAATATATTGGCATTTCCTTGCGGCAGGCGTTATGGTTTGCTATATTAATATGTCTATCGTTATTATTGGTTGTGCAAGAGTTATTTGTGTGGTGGATGTCAGTATTGCTCGTTATTGGCTTTACCGTATTAGAAGGGTTTTTCTTAAGTCGATCGCTTGAAGCGCGATATCGGCAAAAACGACAGTTAAAGAAAAAAGAACTATGAAAACACTGGAAGAAATTCGAAAACAATTTGCACAAGATAGTAATGCTGTAAAAACAGTAGAACAGGTGCAAGAATTGCGTGTGCGGTATGTAGGCAGAAAATCTGGAGCATTAAATGAAATTCTTCGTTCGCTCAAATCGCTTTCGGAAGAAGAAAAGCATTCAGTTGGTGCTTCAGCGAATGTATTGCGAAAAGAAATAGAACAAAAACTGGATGAATTGCAAAAAACAATGAATGGGGAGGCGCAGCAAGGAGTGATAGAAGATTTAACGCTGCCAGGAGTAGCACCTCAAGTTGGCCACCTCCATCCGCTCACACTGGTTACCAATGAGCTTATGGATATTTTTGCCTCCATGGGTTTTATGATTTACGAAGGACCGGAATTGGAAAATGATTTTTATAATTTTGAAAGCTTAAATTTTGCTGATGATCATCCAGCACGCGATATTCAAGATACGTTTGTCATAAAAACACCGATTACCCGAAAAGAGAAAAGAACGTTTGGCTCAAAAAACCCTTGGCTGATGCGTGCGCACACCTCAAATATGCAAGTGCGCATTATGGAACAGTTTCAACCCCCATTGCGATGCGTTGTTCCAGGCCGCGTATTCCGTAACGAAGCAACCGATGCGTCGCACGAACATACATTTTATCAGCTCGAAGGGTTTGTTGTGGATAAAAATATTACTATTGGTCACGCTATGTGGACACTCAAAGAAATTTTACGCCAAATATTTAAAAAAGATGTGCGTATTCGTCTGCGTCCTGGTTTTTTTCCATTTGTTGAGCCGGGGTATGAACTCGATTGTTCTTGTTTAATTTGTAATGGAATAGGGTGCCCAACGTGTAAAAGAAGTGGATGGGTAGAATTAGTGCCTTGCGGTATGATTCACCCCAAAGTATTTGAAGCAGCTGGTTATGCGCACGGAGCATACACGGGGTTTGCATTTGGTTTGGGATTGAGCCGTTTAACAATGATGAAGTACGGCATAAAAGACATTCGCATGTTTACGTCAAACGATCGTTTAGCATTTTTAGAACAATTTTAGTATGAAATTTTCTTACTCGTGGTTAAAAGAATACGCAAAAGATCTACCATCTCCACAAGAGTTGCTGGAAAAATTACCGTTAAGCTCGGTTGAGGTAGAAGAAATTGAAGAACAAGGGGCACGTCTTGAAAATATTATTGTTGGAGAAGTACGACACATTGAAAAACATCCGAATGCAGACCGCTTAGCAGTGTGTACAGTTCATACAGGTGCTGCACAAGAACAAATTGTGTGTGGTGGGTCAAACTTGTTTGTTGGTATGAAGGTAGCGTTTGCAAAAGTTGGGTCACGCGTAGAGTGGCACGGAAAAGGAGAAATGGTTGAGATGAAGCCGGCAACAATCCGCGGCGTAAAATCGAACGGAATGATTTGTACATCCGACGAAATTGGTTTGATAAAACTATTCCCAAAAAAAGAAGAGAATGAAGTTATTGATTTAACTGCGCATTCTTTTGTTTCTGGTACTCCTCTTGCAGAGGCGTTGGGGCTCAATGACACACTCATTGATATTGATAACAAATCCATGACACATCGGGGCGATTTATTCTGTCATATTGGTATGTCACGAGAAATGGCTGCAGTTTTCAATGTACCGTTTAACATGCCGCAGTTTTCGGAATTTGATACAGCTTCTTTACCGAAAGTAGATATTGCCGTGGAGGATGCTACTGATTGTCCTCGATATATGGGAATTGAGATGGATGTCACAATTGCTGATGCTCCGGAATTTATCAAAAAACGTTTAAATGCGTGCGGAGTAAAGTCGATTAATAATGTCGTTGATATCACAAATTATGTCATGTTGGAACTTGACCAGCCGTTGCATGCATTTGATGTTGAAAAAGTAGGTGGGAAGAAAATAATTGTCCGCCGAGCAAAGAAGGGAGAAAGTATGATGACACTCGATGATGTGGTCAAAGAATTAGATCCTTCAATACTCGTTATTGCAGATGAACAGAAACCAATGGCTGTTGCCGGAGTGATTGGTGGCCGAGAAAGTGGAATTTCAGAAAACACGAAACGCATTATTTTAGAGATTGCAAATTTTCACCCTATTCTTATTCGCAAAGCAGCGCGCGCTATTGCAACGCGTACAGAAAGCGCGGTTCGGTTTGAAAAGAATTTGCCCGTTGCAGCCTCAACACTTGCAGCAGCGCGTGCTGTTGAGTTATTAAAACAATACGCTGATGCAAAAATAGTTGCATTTAACGATACGTATCCTGTTGACTTGAAGACACACGAGAATGCATATCGCCCCACAGTAGAATTAACAGCAGCACAGCTTACACGTTTAATGGGAGTTGCGCTGCCAGGTAAAACTATTATTGAATTATTATCTCGTTTGGGATGTTCTGTAAGTGAACAGCGCAGAACAGATGGGGTAATATTTGATGTATCGCCTCCATGGTTTCGGCAAGATTTGAATATTCCCGAAG
>DATDUS010000068.1:0-8768 GCA_035290285.1 Patescibacteria group bacterium | reverse complement strand
CACAACAATTTCCGATTTTCCATCACCATTTACATCGCCAACTGCTACAGAAGCACCAATGCGATATTGCTTTGGAAATGCGTAAAATCGATGCTTGCGCACAACACAACGATTACTCACAAAACGAATTCGTGCGCTCCCTCCACTTGCGGGAGAAACTACAATTTCAAGTTTTCCGTTA
Source organism: Patescibacteria group bacterium (assembly GCA_035290285.1). Classification (GTDB taxonomy): domain Bacteria; phylum Patescibacteriota; class Patescibacteriia; order UBA9570; family XYC2-FULL-38-9; genus DATDUS01. The sequence goes on along the minus strand of DATDUS010000068.1, from coordinate 8,587 downwards.
TGGTTGAAGTCACTCAGTGCAATATTTACTCCTCCCTGAAATTTTGGGCTGTATGGGTAACAGCCGGTGTGCACTAATTTTCCTTTCACTGTATAAATTTGAATCAGTGGCGAACCTTTTTTTCGAGCAGTCACAATATAATTACGCCGTTTTCCATAGAGTCGTCCTACTGCAATATTCACCCCGTCTTTGTAGTTGGTTCCATACGGTGCAAAAGTAGCAATGAGTTCATTTCGATTATTGTATGTTTTGATGTACGTAGATTCGGCAACAACAGTTCTTCCTGATTCTACGATTTTATGAATAGTTGTGCCACCAGAGAAACTTCCATCAGAAGAAAAAAAGCTTTTGCGTACTTGGTCACCGCTTGAGTTAAATACTTTTGCGTACGCGCCATTCAAAAAAGGGGTATCCTGTACTTGCGTTAATCTGCGCAATAAAATAATACCATCTTTTGGAGGAATGGTAATTTGCCCAACAATATCTCCGGAATTGACTTTTGGATCTTGAGACCCATGAATTTTTTCAAAGCCGGTTTTTAAATCAATCGTATGAGATTGTGAAGTGGAATTCACAAAAACACTCGCATGTTCATAATCACGACGCCATACTCCATCGCGTAATGTCAATGGATCATTTTGTTGCAATACGTTATATGCTCCGGTTAATGGTTTCCCTAATAGAACATCGTATTCATCATAATACCACCGCTCATGATGGCTAAGATCGCCGTCGTCAAAACTGTAATACCCATCATTTAACAATGTTGATGTAAGACCAAAACGAAATGAACGATAATCATTCCATTTGGTGGAATTTTGAACATTTGTATTAATAATAACATATTGCTCTGGAACAGCACGACGCACAATAAAATTATACTGCTTCATCGAATCCAACCATTTACCATATTTGGTATTTGGAAAATGTTCAAATAATACACCATTTACCTGTTTATAATATTCTGTACCACCATTTCCCACGACAATGAATTTTTTTCTTTTGCTTTGCTTGACGTATTTCTTTGTTAATTTCAATATTTTTTGCATCCCAGCAAACCACTGCTTATTCACCTCCTGAGGATCATCGGCAATGCCATCTTGGTTTAAATCAATATGAGAACTCACAAATGATACGTTATTCCATAAATTATCATAGAATACTCCATCCCATAATGGATCTTTAATGACCGCATCTCGAATAAATACCGGAAAGTAATCATTAAATCGATGTCCATTCTCATCAGGCACGGCTGTATTTGTCACATTTAAAATATAATATGTTGGCCACCACTCTGCGTGATCTCCATTCGATAAATGCACAACCCAGCTGGGATTTTCTTTTAAGGCATCTCCAATATATTTTCTCGCTGTCCCTTGCTGCAACTCTGCCGCATCCGAACGTATATCTGCTAATGAAATATAGGCTAACAACTTTATTTTTGGGTTCAGTTTCTTGATTTTTTCTAATCGTGCTCGCGAGTTACTTTCTTGATGAATATCACATACAATCACATCCCATTTTGCTAATTCTTCTACCTCTTCCTCTGAATCGATATCCCATTTTAAATTTAAATTTACAATTTTTGGCTTTCCATCATCATTAATAGAAGATTGAGCAAAAACAGCCGAATACGGAATGGTCACCACAACCAACACAACTACAATCATTATCGGTGTGAGAAAAAAAGAAGCTGTTCTATACGCTCTGTTATACATTGTTATCTTTTTTTTGCAAAATGTCTTCATATAGCTGGATTATCCGTTGCAAATGCAACGCTTCAGTATACTGATTTTCTGGAATTTGTAAAGAGGGGGTGTATATAACTCGCTGAATAGTATCTGCTAGCTCTTTTTCTTTGCCGGGAGTAAAGAAAAAACCCGTTTTCCCTTCATTAACTAATTCAATACATCCACCATGCCGAGACGCAATAACTGGAACACCCAAGGCAAGAGATTCATAAATCACTAATGGTGCATTTTCATATAACAGTGTTGGAACAATCATTGCACGCGACTCTTGTATGAGAGTATGCAATGCTTTTCCTTGTAAAAATCCAACAAATTGACAATGCGTTAACTGATGTTTTTTGGCATATGCTTGCAATGCAATTTTTTCTTCCCCCTCTCCTGCAAAAATAATTTGGATATCTTTTGATATATGTCGTGCAGCATGTAATAACACATGCGCTCCTTTTCCAAATACAAGCCTTCCAACGAATACCACTTGATTTTTTTTCTTTACCGGCAATTGATGCATTTTTCGAACAAAATGAGGAATATATACTATTTTTGAACGATCCCACCCCCATTCAACCAACGTATTTTGTAAAAAACGAGAAGGTGAAATAAAACGATCAACTCCTGTTTTATACGAACGTAGTATGCATTGATGCATCGTCATCTCGAACGCGGAAAGTGATGAACCTATAGTTGACTGTTGAACACATCGATGTTTGATTGCGTTCCAATACCGATGATATTTACATCGTTCACATATGTTTTTTTCTGTAAATAACTGATAATTTGGACAAATGAGTTGAAAATCATGCACTGTTTGAACAATCGGAATTCCCATGGATTTTAACGTAAAAATAATGGAGGGAGTCAACTGATGTGAAATATTATGTAAATGAGCAATATCTGGCTGTGTATCCAATACAAGCTTTCGAATTTTTTGTGCAGCTTCAGTTGAATACAAAAAATGTACTGCTTTACTCAAAGTTTTATGTTGTTGAAAATCAATTTCATCAATAAAATAATTACTATAGCGTGATGGATTATTCTGTGGATGCTTCATAGAAAAATGCACTACCGTATGCCCTGCTCGTTCTAACGCTGCGCTAATATCAAAAAAGTATCGCTCGCTTCCTCCTTTCATATAAAAAAATTTATTGACTTGCAATATGTTCATAAAAATGATTCATATAAATGAATATATTTTTTAACCACATATTCTATACTATATTTTTTGGCAACGGCAATTCTTGCAGCTTCTCCCAACTGTTGACGCAGTGACGAATCTTTTAAGAATTGTTGAAGAACTTCAGCAACACGTTGTGGTTGTTGCATGTTAACACGCAAACCTGTTTTCCCCTGTTCAACGCACTCTCGTAAACCATCAACATCTGAAACAAGTACTGGGCAGCCGGCTGCCATCGCTTCCAATGCAACTAATCCAAACCCTTCCCACCGCGATGGCACTATCACCACATCAGCGTCTGCGTATATTTTTTCTAAATCTGTACCTGTACGCGTACCTTCTAAACGTATCTCGTGTGTTTTTGATAACTGTTGTGCCTGCTGTTGAATTTGGCGGTGTAAACTGCCCTCTCCAATAATACGAAGTAACAATGGCTGATGAACAAAAGAAAGAGCATGCAATAAATCAATATGACCTTTTTGTTCTTCTAAACGTCCGACCACTGCAATAACAGGGACTGATTTTTTCTGATATGTATGTGGTCTTGAAAACCGATGAACATCAATACCATTGGGAATCACAAGTATTTTCGAACGAACAGACGAACAATACTGTACTATATAGTGCTCAACAGCATGAGAAATAGCAACAATAGCTTGAATCTTATGATGTATGACACACTTCAAGCGGTGTTTAACCCACCCTTCATTTTTATTAATATTATGCTCTGTAGAAATGATAATTGGTACCTGGGCACGATATGCCGCATACCCTCCCCACACGTCTGAAGCAAATAAATGGGTATGCACAATATCCGGCCGACTCTTCCGAAAATACTGTACTAATTCAAAAAACATCCGTATTCCGCATTTTGATTTTTTCGGAATAATCCGAACGGGAATATTGTTTTGTACAAGCTCACGAAAATAATAATCTTCTTTTGTACCACCAAGTCCAATAACTTCACAGTCAAATCGATCTTTTGGAAATCGTGTGACTAATTCAAACAACATTCGTTCGGCGCCACCAATACCACTGATATTATCAATAATATGTATGATGTGAATTCGTTTATCCATTTCTTTTGAGAGAATATTTCTTTTGCATGAGAAGAGCGCCAGCTACCGCAATACCAAGAGGAAACCATATTTTTCCCACAAAATAAGAGGTTTGAAATAATTGAGTAAAAATACTTCCGCACGCAAGTAACAACAAGGATAATAACAAAAAAGCATCTGTTTCTTCTCCTTCTTTCATTCGAACAAGGCGATACGCATGATAAATAGTATAGACTACATAGGCTAACAACCCAATATATATTATCAAACCAAATAACCCTAATTCGCCACCTACTTTTTGAATAAATCCGTGCGCATCTAAAGGTGCGCCAAATTCTACTATATAGATATGATTCAAAGAAACATGCGTCATAAATGTTCCGGGACCAGTGCCAAAAAATGGCGCATCACGAAACATCTCCCATGCAACATCATTTAAAAGCGAACGATTATAAATTGATGAACTAACGATTTCCGTACCGAATGAAAAATAAAACATATAAAGAACTACGGGAAGGATAATAAAAAATGTTGCTAACGTATAGCGAATCATTTTTTGTATATGACAGCGAAACTCAAAGATGATAAAGATGAACAATTCAATCAATAATGCAAGCCAGCCTGTGCGCGAAAATGTAAATAAAGTAGTACTAATCATTAATAGCAATCCTAAAAAAATCCATTTTTGATGCTGAATTTTACGCACTTTTGAAAGTAAATATAAACCAATCGGGATAGTCACAATCATACTATCAGAAATCATATTGTGGCTTCCTCCCAATGGTGTAAAACCAAAAAGAGAAACAGGGCTCACACGTCTGGGGATATTGGGATTGATAAAACTTAATCCAAAACCATACAATCCATACAATGCAATAACAATACTCACACCAAATAATATATATAATAAGTAATGAAGGGTTTTTTTTGATTGAATGATATTCAGTGGAAAGAAAACAAAAATCAAATAAAAAAATCCTAATGGTCGTAATACATACTTCAGGCTCAGCAATTGGTCAACCGGCACTCGAAAAGCTGATATACATGCTACAATAATCCACGCACAAAATAATGGCGCGCCCCACCACCGAATATGTTTCCAAGCTGAAGGCGCATCAACCAACGTAAACACAGTGCGTATTGTCCAACCAATAAATGCGAACAGCCCAATCATGTCCACAAACGGTACATTGAATGACCCATACACCATTTGTAATTCCAAAAATGGATGAAATATTGCCATAGCATATAAAGCAGTAATAGCAAATGAAGCAAAAAAAATCACACAAATCAGTGCCAAACACCATATAAAAAAATACAACGGCTCTATAGTTAACAGTACTATTCCAATTATTGCCCACACCACTATAAAAAACGTTGCAAGAACACGTGTGCGCACCGATGATCGGATCAATGTAAAAAAGGAGGGACTCGATTCCATAACGACAGTATATCAAAAAAAATTCGATTATGCATGTGCAAGTCTATTTTTCAAGTACAGACGTTGTATGCAGCGTCTATACAACAGCACCTTTTTTCATGTGTATCAAGCTGACAAAAGCGCAGATGAAGAAAATTTATTTTTCATAATCCAACCAATCACATATAATGGGTGGCGTTTAATAGCAGTACGTGCCGTACAAATCATCCAATATTGACGCTTGCTTTCTTTTACTTTTTTTCGTGCTGATTCCGCCTGTTCTCCATGCCACATTTCTTCAAATGTGTGTACTTGTTTTATGTCCCCCATTTTATAAAAATGGATTACCGAAGGATACACATATCCATTTGGATCTAAATAGAAAAAATCAGTTCCCGGATGGGATGGAAGAGGTTGTTCTTGAGAGATAGCAAACTGATATAATCCATAGGCAAAAAATGCTCGTGCCCACCGTTTTGGATGCCATGATTGCAATTCTGACACAATCACATGCTCAAAACCTTTTTTTAATAATTCGGGATCTGGGTGTTCGTAATTTTGTTTTGACCCAAAATAAAAATCTGAACTTTGCGCAAACGCCATCGTAAATTCAATCCCCTTCTCTTGCGCCAAATCATATACTTTTGGTAACTCTGCAATATTGTGAGTCATGACAGTAAATGCAATACGAATACTTTTTACACCCACCTGTTTCAACATATCAATTGTTGCCATACATTTATTAAAACCATCTGGAATTTTTCGTGTCTCATCATGTACCTGTTGCATTCCATCAATAGAAATTGCCACACGAATATCTGGAACAGAGTGTACAATTTCTTTTATACGTTTTTTAATCAGCTCCGTAGCAAATCCATTTGAAGAAATAACAATACGCGCCTTTGGCAAACGTTCTCGGACTGTTTTGACCATTGCCACAATATCTTTATGAAGAAACGGTTCTCCGCCTGAAATATTTACATCTTTCAATGTAAGAGGTAATTTTTTTAAATCTTCTACTTTCAATAATTCATGTGGATCCATTTTCCAAATATCGCACATGACACATCGAGAATTGCAATTGTAGGTAATACCAATAACAGCATCAACTGGCAAGGGTGCTTTCTGGCTCATTTGTGATTGTTTTTCTTCCATATAAAAATAATTGCAAAAATAATAGTAATATATAACTATACCGTGATTTTACCGTATTGTCAACAGTTTGTATATCCTCTTTTTATGGACAAAAAATACAGAAAACACATGCATGTATAGTCCTTTGACCCAGAAGTATTTTCTTGTTACAGTGTGGCTATTATGAAGTATTTTCTTCTTCCTTTAGGGTGCGCCACAAATAAGGCCGATGCTGAACGCATTGCCGCTGTTTTAGAATCTATAGGCTACGAAAAAGCAAACTCTGAAGAAGAAGCCAACTTGGTTGGCATTGTTGCCTGCTCTATTCGCCAATCAGCTATTGACCGTGTGTATGGAAAAGTACACAAGTGGAATAAACGAAAAAATACAGAACACCTCATAACATTTGTTTCTGGCTGTATTTTGCCTACAGATGAAAAAAAATTTTTGAAAACGTTTGATATTGTTTTAAAAATTGATCAAATTTATACACTTCCTTCACTCTTGAAAGAATATGGCACTGCGCTTCCTCAATCGTTTTGGGAAATTGCTCCAAAACGCACTTCAACATTTACTGCATTGGTTCCTATCCAAAATGGGTGTAACAAATTTTGTACCTACTGCGCTGTTCCATATACACGTGGCAAAGAAGTTTCAAGACCTTCTTCCGAAATTCTTGCTGAAATAAAACAACTCATTGATGCAGGATACAAACAAATGACATTGCTTGGGCAAAATGTAAATTCATATGGGTTAGATAAACCGAAAAACGAAATTTCGTTTGCTGAATTGCTGCGATGCATTGGTGAAATGGGAGATGCTTCCGACCGCAGATTATGGGTTCATTATACAAGCCCCCACCCACAAGACATGACTGAAGAAGTTTTAGATGTTCAAGCACAATACAATTCGCTTGCAAAATACTTGAATCTTCCACTGCAATCTGGAAACAATGATGTGCTCAAAAAAATGAACCGCCGCTATACGCGAGAAAAATATATGCAGCTGCTTGATGCCGCACACGCTAAAATGCCAGGGCTTACTGTTTCAACTGATATTATTGTTGGGTTTTGTGGTGAAACTGAAGAACAATTTCAAGACACTGTGACTGCCATGCAACGTGGCAAATATGATTTGGCATTTATCGCACAATACTCCCCTCGCCCGGGCGCTATGGCAGAACGTCGTTTTGAAGATTCTGTACCAAAAAGTATCAAAAAAGAACGAGAAAAACGTTTAACAGAAATATTAAAAGAGACAGCGTTACAAAATAACAAAAAAATCGTCGGCACAACAATTCCAGTTTTGGTAGAAACACACAGTCGAAAATCCGGTAAAATGTTAGGAAGAACAGAAGGGTTAAAATCTATAGAATTTGTTGGAAATTCATCTACTATTGGGAACTTTGTACAAATTACCATTACTGATTGTGATGCATGGAGATTATATGGTACACTTGCGTGATAGTAAAAAGATTACTTATGAGTAAAGATTTATTAAAAAATTCATATATCCTATGAAAAAAGAATATTTAGCTTCTCTTTTACTTCTTACCTCTATATTGTTGATTGGTGCCGCTTGCAATAAAACAGAACAAGAAACGAATACAAATCAAATAATAAATTCTCGTGCTACAATCACACCCACTCCTTCTTCAAACAACAATGCAACTCAAATGGTTAAATTATATTTTGTTGCTTTAGAAGATAATGGAAAATCAGGAGAAAAAATTGGCTGCGGTGATAGTCTTGTGTCGGTTGATCGTGAGATTGAAAAAACGCAACAACCACTATACAACACCTATAAAGAATTACTGAATATAAAAGATCAATATATTGGTGAATCTGGTTTATACAATGCGTTATATCAATCAACTCTTTCTGTAGAAAGTGCCACCATTGACGAAAATGGTGTTGCAACAATCAAACTTACTGGCCAATTGCAATTAGGTGGTACGTGTGACAGCCCTCGTGTTGAAGAACAGCTTACGAAAACAGCGTTACAGTTCTCTACAGTAAAATCTGTCGAAATATTTATAAATAACACACCTCTC
>DATDUS010000067.1:0-3665 GCA_035290285.1 Patescibacteria group bacterium | reverse complement strand
TTTTGACATGTCTATAGTATATCATATAGAAAATACAGTTAGTGAATACATGACGAATACGAGAAAGAAAAAAAGTTGGACAAATTTCTTTAGAAGAAATTATGAGACAGGACTAAAAATAGCTAATTTTAGTGTTTTTTAGGTGAGATTTTTTCTTATTTTCTTTATAAGAAATTATGAGATAGGACTAAAAACGGCTAGTTTTAGCATTTTTAGATTACTGGTATATAATGTGATATATGCTCACCCCCGAAGAAAAAATACAATTATTCTTTTCACTGTTTAAAGGGCGAGATGATGTGTTTGCAAAACGGTGGGAAAAAGCAGATGGAACACGTTCTGGATATTCCCCTGTATGCGAAAATGAATGGAAAGAAGGTGTGTGTATAAAAGCGCAAAAGAAGCAATGTACAAATTGTGCGCATCAAAAGTACCCTAAATTAAATGATGAATATCTACGCAGGCACCTGGAAGGAAAAATAGTTTTGGGAATATATCCGCTGTTATCAAACAATACCTCACATATATTGGTTGCGGATTTTGATGAAGATACGTGGCAAAAAGACACAATAGCCTTCTATGAACAATGTGTGCGTTATGATATTCCAGCGTATGTTGAGCGCTCTCGTTCCGGGAACGGTGCGCACGTCTGGTGGTTTTTTAGCACACCCTGCACAGCAACACAGAGCCGTGAATTAGGTTTTCAATTATTGAAACTTGCTGGCCTTACAGAAGATTTTGTCCCCTTAGATAGTTTTGACCGCTTTATTCCAAACCAAGATTATTTGCGCAAAGGTGCAATTGGAAATTTGGTTGCACTGCCTTTGCAATGGCAAGCGCGCCAACAACATCATTCTGAATTTGTTGACCCTCGGCAAAATTTTAAAGCATATCCTGACCAGTGGGAATTTTTAAAAAATGTTCATACTATTGATCCAGAAAAAATTGAGAAAACACTTCATCGTATTGAAGCTGAAAAACAGGAATCGAAACCCAAATTAAAAGACAAAAAGCTTCATATCATCATTGCAAGCCATCTTTCTATTCCTGCAGTGGAAATTTCACCACTCTTGAAAAAATTTTTAACCGAACAATTAAATTTTGTAAATGCAGAATATTTGGTGAAGAAAAAAATGCATGCCAGTGTGTATGGAGTAGAAAAATATTTTCGTCTTATTGAAAAAGAGAGTGGAAATGTATTGATTCCTCGTGGTTTTTTATCAACACTCAAACAATTTTGTGAAGACCATTTGATTTCTTATGTTGTTGAAGACAAACGCTATCGATGTGATGCGGTGCATTTTTCGAGCACCTATTCATTGCGTCCATATCAACTGGTTGCTGTTGAAGAAATGCTTTCTGCTGATGATGGTATATTAGTTGCACCCCCAGGTTCTGGCAAAACAGTCATGGGGTTAGAATTGATCGCTCGTCGAGGGCAACCAGCGTTAATTTTGGTACACACGAAACAAATATTTGAACAATGGGTTCAGCGTATTCAAGACATGCTTGATATTCCCAAAGCAGAAATTGGGCAAGTGCGTGGGGGCAATAAAAAATGGGGGAAACAGATTACCATTGCGATGGTTCAAACATTGTCACGAATGCCATCTTTGGAAAATCATGCCGAACGTTTTGGTACTATTGTGGTTGATGAATGTCACCACATGCCCGCAAGAATGTTTCGTACAGTGATTACTCAGTTTCGGCCATATCATTTGTATGGGCTTACTGCAACACCCGAACGCAAATATAATGATGAAAAACTTATCAATGCATATTTGGGAGACGTGGTGTATGAGATGCAGTCGATAGATACGGTTGATACCGGTTTGCCAAAGAGCGATATTGATATTCGTGTGCAGGAAACCGCTGTTACGCTTCCATTTTCAGTGCGAACAGACATATTACAGATGGCTTATAAGGTGATACTGTTTGATACGAAACGAAATGAGCAAATTGTTGAAGATGTGAAACAGCAATTACAAGAAGGGAAGCGGTGCCTTATTATGACAGAGCGAAAAGAACATGCAGACATTTTGCAATTGTATCTTAAAAAACAGAGTGAAGTATTGGTTGTTACTGGTGATAGTTCAAAAAGCCACAGAGAAATTTTAATGAAACAGTTACACGCAGGCGATTTTCATGTAGCGATTGTGACAGGGCAACTATTAGGTGAAGGTACAGACATTCCGCATTTTGACGTGTTGTTTTTGGTGTTTCCATTTTCTTCTGCAGTGAAGTTGAAGCAGTATATTGGTCGGCTGCAAAGAGGAAATACGGGAGGAGTGGTATATGATTATCGTGATACGCACATTGGCTTTTTTGAAACCATGTATAAAAAACGCGCACAGATTTATAAAAACCATTTTCAATAATTTTTAATCTCATATTGGAAACCATAATGGCATGGTTTGAACACTCGACCACGGCAACGGAATTACTCTCTATATGAGCAAACCAAACAAATGTGCCGGTATAAAATAAACCGGGCAGCCATTGAATAGTGTTTCTCCAATATATTCTTTCGTAACTGTTATATGATATTTTGGTTTATATCGTGTAATAAAATTACGAATTCCGACCGCAAGACGATTTGTTTGCGATTGCTGATATTTCACTTCTATAGAAATAAGATTGTTTTCATATTCCACCACAAAATCAACTTCATTTTTATTGTAATCCTGCCAATAATGAATGGAGAGGTCACGTTGGTATGCACTGAATCGCACCAATTGATGAAACACAAATTGTTCTACTAAACTTCCCCATTGATCCATGTCTGTTGGTAATTCAGCAATGTGAAGAAGTGTATTACGTATTCCTGCATCATGAAAATAGACTTTTGGTGATTTTTTATATTCATTTCCGTGTGATGAACGCGGATACACAAAATCAATAAAAAATAACCCGGCAATAATAGAAGCAAGGTGGCGTACTGTCTTTACATTTAATTGAAGCATGGAAGCAATTGCCTCAAAAGAAATGCGTTGTCCAATTCTACTTGCAAAAATATCGAGTAATTGTTTTGCAGCAAACAAGTACTCTTCTTTTACTAAACGTGTCATATCTTTTTCCAAAATGGTTTGAATGATAGAAGAAAGTTTTTCCGGACGAAGCTGCATTGGGAGCTCGCCAAGTTCTGGATAGCCACCATCACGCATATATTCTGTTAGTTGTTGTTGTAATTGTGGTGTGTGCAGGTGCCATTCATTTTGTAAAGAATGAATTTGAGGTGGCTGCGTAATGAAATCAACAGTTGAGTGGCGAAACCGTTCAGCAAACGATAATGAAAAAAGATGGAAGAGCATTGCCTGGCCCGTAAGACTTTGAGAAACATGCTCTTGTATAGCAAGTGAAGAAGAACCTGTTAATAGAATTTTTGGGAATAATTGTTTTTGAGTATCGTATGCAACCTTAAGTAAACTAATAAGTTGTGGCACATGTTGGAATTCATCAAAAATATACAGGTTATTGCTATTGCGCAAAGCCGCAACAAATCCATGCGGGTCTTTATGAAAAAGTCCTCGTAATGAAAAATCTTCAAAATTGTAATACAATACTTGTTTTTTAAGAGAATGGGGGATAATAGTATGCACTAAAAATGTTTTTCCTGTTTGGCGGGAGCCGGTAATAACAAGCATTTCTGGCCGATGTAACCACGG
>DATDUS010000066.1:0-5142 GCA_035290285.1 Patescibacteria group bacterium | reverse complement strand
TGATAGCGCAGGGAATGTGCATATTGCGTATACAGCAGCTGGCGCGAAATTATATTATATGCAGCGCACTGCTGCCGGTTGGAGCTCACAACTCATTACGTATACAGAGCCCTCGTTCCAACCTCAAGTTGGTGAAGTGGGCATTGCACTCAATTCTCAAAATACTCCAGTCATCACGTTTGCCGGTGATCGAATTGTGTATTCCATATTGCCTGTAACAATCCAGAATACTCCTACACCAACTCCTACTGCAACGCCCGTTCCTACAACTAGCCCAACCCCAACTTCAACACCCACCCCTACACCAGCACCAGATGAAGAAACTCTTATTCAAGACAGAAAAATAACCGGTTTAAAACAACAGAAGCGCTCTCTTTCATGGGCTACTACACAAGGTGCTGTAAAATATAAAGTAGTTGTCTATAAAAAAGCACATAATACGTATAAGAAAGTAAAAACATACACAGCCAAGACAACCCATGTAAAAATAGCAAAAAAATATCGAAGTACATCAGGAAAAAAATTCTACTTTCGAGTTCGAGGTGTTGATGGAGAAGGACATTTAAGCAAGTGGTCAAAATATAAAAAAATAAAATAGCAAAAAAAAGGGGTACTGCCCCTTTTTTGTTTGTTATGTATTGTGGCTACGAAAAATATAAGACCTTATTTTTATTCACTCAACGTATTCCAAATTCTTGAATGCGGGTAAGAAAGGCTGCACGGTCGCCACTACACTCAAATGTAATGCCTGGTGTGCCGTTTATTTTTTGAGGTAGTGTCTTATTATATATATGCGCAACGTGCTTTGCTACAGCAGGTGAAACATCAATAGTGGTTCGGTTGTCACCGAGCCATTTTTGAATACGATCTAAAATTAATGGATAATGCGTACATGCAAGAACAACGGTATCAACTTCCGTTGAAATCGTGCGTAGATATTTTTTAAGCAAGACATCAATTTGTTTTGGCTGGCGTTCGATAGCTTCAGCAAGACCATCGCATGCAATGATATGAAATTGAACACCTGCTCCATGGCTTTGAATGAGGTGTTGGAGTTGTGGGCTATTTGCGGTTTTCGGCGTTGCAAGAACAGCAACCTGTTTTGTATGAGTGGCTGCAACTGCAGGCTTAATGCCTGGTTCAACACCTATAAAGGGTTTATGTGAAAGCTTTCTATAATCATCAATCAAAGAAACCGTTGCGGAATTACAGGCAATCACATACATATCGGTCTGTTTATCATACGTTTCAATAAACCATTTTAAGCGGACAAAAATTTCTGCTGGAGTTTTGGAACCATATGGCATATACGCCGTATCTCCAAAATAAAAAAGTGGTGCTTGTGGCAACACTTTTTTCACTTCTCGCACAATGGATATACCACCAATGCCAGAATCAAATATCGAAATCATATTATCCACGAATTATCCGTAACACCTCCGCTGTTTTTTCTTCTTGCAGTTCTTTTGTGCGTGCTTCTAAATTCAAACGCAATAATGGTTCGGTATTTGAACCACGAACATTAAACCAAAAATCATCATACTCAATAGTCACGCCATCTAATTCAGAAATCTCTTTTGCTTGCGGGCCATACGTTTCGAAAATCTTTTTCATGACCGCATTTTTATCATTCACTGTTGAATTAATTTCACCTGAGTGAAAATATTTTCGATATGGGCGAACTTGCTCTGCAACCGTAGCTTGAGAAACACTAAAAAATTGTAATAATTTTAATGACACAATGACTGGTGCCTCAAACATGCCATAATCCATTTTTACAAAGAAGTGTCCTGAAGATTCACCTGCAAACACTGCGCCCTCTTGAATAGCTTGCTCTTTAATAAGAGAATGCCCTACTTTTGTCACAGAAGGTTTCCCACCAGCCTGTTCGATTAAGTCACGTGTAATACGACCTGGTCGAATATCATAACAAATAGTTGCGCCTGGATTTTCTTTCAAGAATAATTGAGCAATAAGCCCGCGTACAATTGCTGGGTCAATCAATTTTCCTTCATTATCAAAAAAGAAAATACGGTCACCATCGCCATCTGTTGCAATACCAAAATCTGCTTTTTCATCTACAATGCGCTTCATCAACGCACGATTATTTTCTTCTTTAAATGGGTCAGCCTCATGAGCAGGGAAAGAACCATCTAACTCAAAATTCATATCAATGAGTGTACACGGAATATGTGAAAATAATTCACGCAAATAGGTTACGCCCATACTATTTGCCGCGTCAGCAATAATGCGTAATGGTCGAATGCCTTTTATACCAGCAAATTCCATTTCACTTTTTACCTGTTCAACAATAATATCATCGCGTTTGCTCACCGTTCCTTTTTGCGCTGGATCTTCAAATATTGTTCCTTCATCTAAAACCATGTCTCGAATAGTAAAAATACCAGTATCTTTACTGACAGGCACTGCTCCTGCGCGCACTATTTTAATACCATTATATTGTGCAGGATTATGTGAAGCAGAAATCATTAAACCACCATCATACCCATATTTTGCTACTGCATAATAAAATGCCGGTGTTGAAACAAGACCAATATCAACCACATGCATACCTTGGTCGCATAACCCACGAATCACTTCTGCACTTAATGAAGGTGAAGAAAGACGCATGTCTTTTCCGACAACAATTGTCAACGCCTCTCCTCCTTCTTCTTGCTTTTTTTCGTTCTGAATAAGTGTCGCGTATGAACGAGCAATGCGATACGCAATTTCTTCTGTTAATTCCTTCTCATATACACCACGAATGTCGTATGCTTTAAAAATAGAAGCAATAGTTGAATTCATCATAATACAAATTTATTTACTTTTTTTTGCAAGAGTTCGTGCATGAAGCATTCCGCCAACACCCCACATCGCAGCAAGTATGCTAAAGATCCATCCAATCCATGGTAAGCTCATAACAAGCGAAAGAATAAAATATCCAACAAGAAACTGTAATACTGCACGATTTTGTTTATTCTTTATTGTATGCTCATTCATTACGTGTTCACCAATGAATGCGCCAACCCACAAACGGCCAAGCAGCAAAAGTGGCATATATAGTATCATCATTAATACAGAAAGTGGAATACCAATGAATGTAAAAATTAATGCTATGGAAATAGCCGGGACAATAAAAAAGAATAAAGCTCCTTTTTGCCAACTTTCACGCACTTGCGTATTCATAGTACGTACTACATTTTTCGTCCATTGTGGCCATAATAGAATGAGAATAACGCCGATTAATGCAAAGAAAAAGAATGATAGAATAAAACGGTTAAACCGATGCATTGGTGCTATCTCGCTGTGTGTATTTTTGAAAAAAGGTCGAAATTGTTGCTTCTGCTGTTGGTATAAAATGAATTCTTTTCCATTCGCTTGTGGGTCAAAGGTCATGTGAGCAGCTGCTACAGCAATTCGATTTGAATCATTTAAGTGTAAACGAGCACGAGAGTGAAATGCAACAGATTCAGCCTTCAGTGTGCTCTGTTGTTTTAATGTACCATTAATAATAATATTCTCCGCTTTTAATGTGGCAACATTTTGAATCACTCCATCAACAATAATGGTTTCTGCATAAATATTAGCGTGGCCGGCAATATTTCCCAACGCAGTAATGCGTACAGTACGACCAATAATAAGTGCGTTTCCGTTCACTGAATTACTGATAACAATTTCCGAACCACTCAAACGAATAGATCCACCGACCCTTTCTGCAATCGTAATATTTTTTGCAGCAGCAAATACATCGCCTCCTACCGGTTTATTGATCATCACATCTCCTCCGGCTACAAATACATCTGATGTAGCTGTTTTATCCAGTTGAACTGCTGACCCGACAGAGGCATAAATACCGGTATACAGAGCAGAAGTATCTGTACTCACCATTTCTTGCTTTTTGACTTCTGGAAATAGACAATCAGTTAAACTCTCCGCATCAAGATTTGCTTCATTTTGTGCATTTTTTATGGTGACGCTAGCTTTGCACGTTTCTTGTTCAACTGCAGGTGATGCTGATGGAGCGAGCAGTACAGCAGATGCAGTGCGAACACTCATAAAAAATACAAAAGTAGTACAAATGATTCCGCTTACGCATAGCACGAGCCATCTTAAAGAGCTATAGTGCAATAATTTCATAAAAATATATAAAAATTAATATCTATAGTATAGCTATTCTTGGATGAATAATCAATGAATGTATGTGTTAAATTTATTCGGAAGAAATTTTTTTCACTTGCAAAACGGTCACCAAATTTCTGCTTTTTATACGGGAAAGATGTATGCCGTGTGTTTCATAATATTGATCAATCACTCGCAAACCTGTTTTGTGCGCAAGACGTTTCATTTCGCGCTGTGTAAATCCATGATAATACCTTTGTGCAAGTACTCTGCCTTGCTGGTGTTTCCATGGAACAAGTACATCATTGGTATCCATGCCCTGTATGCGAAATAATTTCTGTAATAAAAACCCATATCGTAATTTCATAAACCGCCATTGATGCAGATTCCAGTTGGTCATGACAATATAACCACCCGGTTGTGTAACACGCTTCACTTCTTGTAATACGTGTATGCGATAGTCTTCTGAAGGAATATGATGAAAACTCGCTATCATCAGTGTATGATTAAACGTATGATCCGCAGCATCAATATGCATCATGCTTCCTGTGTGAAATTCATTTTTTGGGTGAAGGCGGCGGGCAAGTTCAATAAGTTGTGGGGAAACATCGATCCCAATATAACTTGCCTTGATTTGATTCACTAAATCCGCTACCCTCCCATTACCACACCCTAAATCAAGCACTCGATTTCGTGGTTTTACATAGTGGTGAATCAGCTGCTGCACTTCGCGCCATTGCGCGCTTCGTGTATCAGAAAAATGCTCAGCAATCGTATCGTAGTCTGATTCTACTTGTTTTAGCAGTTGTTGTGCGAGCTGTTCTTCCATGTGAAATAGTATACTATAGATAAGCACGAATACAACAAAGCATAATATTGCTCCCTTAGTCCTGCGTTACCCACCTGCCCCATGCTCACTTTGTTGCGCGTGGGGACCCCGGGTAACTCCGGCATTCGGTCGCAACTACATTGTTTATAAACAAATCATCTGAATACAGCTGTTCTGCCCAGCAGCAGCATCCG
>DATDUS010000065.1:0-4118 GCA_035290285.1 Patescibacteria group bacterium | reverse complement strand
TGAATATCCTAATTGCATTTCAGAAGTAATGAGCTGTGTGTTCCATGTTGTGCTGCCATTTGCAAGAGAAGTGTAATACAAATTGTATTCAATAGAAGTATCGTTATGGAGAATACCAACAGTACCATTTTTTTCAACAATCATACTGAGCACATTTCCTTCACCTGAATAATCTGCGTTTTGTGTTGCAATGCTCCATTGATTATTTGAAAGTGTAGCAATATACATTCCAGTTCCAGACCCAACACCGGTGCATTTAAATGCAACGTGTGCTTTCTGTGTTTGGGTGTTATACACTGAATCAATTCCTTGCCAATCACTAATATATGTACATACAGCTGCATTGGTTTCAACTGTTTCTTTACTCCACGATCCATCTGGTTGTAATTCTGCATCAATAAAATACGTATTCACTCCTTGATCCGGTTTATAAAACACATGCACTACATTATTTCCATCAACAAACACCGTTGGCGCATCCATAGAACTGCCTTCGTACGGGTCATCGTCATTTCGGTCAACAGTCATTTTACTCCACACACCGTTTGAAGTGTACGCATATTCAACAATATCCAATGCATTATTTCCTCGTCGTAAATAGGCAACACGAGGATTATTTTGTGAATCTATTGTTAATTGCACCTTTACTCCGGCTCCATCCCGGTTATCTATTATTTGTGCTTGTGCCCAGGTAGCGCCGCCATCTGCTGATTTTGTGTAATACAGCTTATGCGTTTCGCTTTCGTAAAACACCACGTGCATCACACCACTACTATCTGTTTCTTTTTGTAAGTATTGACCTGCGTTATAGCTGGATGAGTATACAGTTTGCGGTTGCCATTCTGTGACATCTGACGCACGTACTTCACTTGTTCCGACTGCTCCTCCTAAAGCACAAAATAGAGTAAAGAGTACACTTGTTGTGCGTATATGAAACGGGTATTTCATAATAATGAAAAATTACTTTTTAAGTTGGAAACAGTATACTATAGAGGAATTTAATGAGTCAATTCTGTTTTGTATATTTAGTAGATCATTTGACACTATATGAATAAATATGGTTATATTTAAATTTATATTATATCTAATTTAAAATAGACTCTTATATGTCTTCCATTGAACATAATTTAACCCTTTGTGGCTTAGATGAAAGTGATATTGAACTCTACCTTTTTTTGGCGAAAAAAGGTGAACAAGATGTGGGGAGTATTGAAAATGCTTCCCAATTTAGCCGTGCAACGGTGTATAATTCTCTGCAACGTTTGGAAAAGCGCGACTTGGTGGAAAAAAGAAGAGAGGGACGTTCCGTATTGTATAGTATTACACACCCACAACATTTAGCATTACTTGCTGAATACAAAAAGCAAGAAATGGAATTGTTAACGCATGACATGAAGAAACACATTGAGCATCTTACCAGTACCTATAACCTCACACTGGGGAAACCGGGCATTCGTTTTTTTGAAGGAGAAGAGGGCATTAAAGAAGCATTATATGATACGTTACAAGCCCGTAGTGATATATATGCGTATGTCAACATGGATATGGTTGATCTTTATGTAAAGCGTTTGAATGAGCAATATATGGATGAACGACAACGGCGAGGTATTATAAAAAAAATCATCTTACCTGAAACAACAGCTGCAAAAAAATTTGCACAGAAAATAGATGATCATCTTACTCAAATTAAACTGGTGTCAAAAGCAGAATGCCCTTTTGATGTGTCGTTGCAAATATATAACGACACCATTTCTTATCTTACTGTCTATAAAAAAACATTTCTTGCATTTACTATTACACACCCGGGCATTGCCCAAATGCAAAAATCGCTCTTCTCGTTTACTTGGCGTCATCTCCTTTCTCAAAACCCATAATATATTCTGTTTCCTCATCATTGTGAGTGTATTGTGTCAGTTCATATCCGTAAGTGTTCAGTAAAGCTTCAATAAGTGGTTCAAATTGTGAAATGTCTTTGCGTTGTAGAGGTGGAAGAATAAGAGTCGGCGTTTGTTGTTCAACAAGTGCTTGAATATTTTTGCTGCGTTCTTGCTGTCGTTCGTATTGGGCGCGCAAAGAATTATGAAAACGGGGGAGGGCGGATTTTTTTCGTTGTTTTTGCATGACTATATCAATCAAATGGACATCACCTGCATTACGAAAATGACGACCAACAAAGCCTAAGCTAATATAATGTGAAGCAATCGGTTCTGTTGGGATCATATTTGCGCGTAGGGTATAACGCTCCTGTAGCTTTTGCAGACAATAAAGTGCAAGCTTCCCCCCAATTCCTGAACCACGCCATGTTGAATCTACATTAAAGCTTGCAACAAATTGTTCTTCACCGCGATCTTCAATGCGTAAAAAAGCAATAATTTCACTTTCTTTTTGAACAATGATACAGTTGTTTTTTTGTGCCCTCTCTACATTTTGTGTTTGTTCTTCTTGTGTAGTGGCTTGAGAAGGATACAATAGAGAATGGAGTCCGTTTACAATGCTTGGTGTCTTTGGAAAATTGTGTTGAGCAATAGAAATCAATTGCTGCCTTACTTCTTCTGTGAGTTCTTCAAAAGAGAATTCTGCAACACGTAAAGAAGAAATATCACGTAATTCTAAATCTGGATTATCATGAAATGCAGCAGAGCACATGGTTTTAAATAGCAATGATTGAGATTCCATTTTCTGAAAAAATTGTTGGATGCGTGGCGTTGCTTGCTGTTGTGTTCGTGCTTCTGTGAGTATTTCAGTAAAAATGCGAGTGGCTTGTATAGTCATTTGTTGTGTGACTCTGGTGGGGTTGAAACTCGCGGCATCTGCTATATGAATGAAAAATTGTTGTGCTTCTTTTTCCAATGCATGCAGATGGTGAGTAACAATAGTATTAAAACGATCACACAGTTGATTCATTAATTCTGGTGGCACCTGTTCTGCAGCATGAAGAAGGTGTTGTGGGAAATCAGCATCATACGAAGCAGCAAAAAATGTTTCTAAAAATTCGCGTGTATTTAGCGCAGGATTTTGTGTGACACGAGAAACTCTTTCTATAACCGCAGCATCATTGTGCGCAAGAAAATCCAGTACATAGAGCTCGCTTTTAAAAGAAAGATCAGCGCACGATGCGTGTATGGTGTGTTCAACAAATTCACGCATGCCAGGTTGTTGTATATATTGAAACAGCATGCGTAAACGATCCGGGTCTGCTTTTGAAAACGCAGGTATCGCAAAACGAATAATGGCGCCTTGTATTGGGATGGATTGTGCTGGTTCACCAGAAGTTTGAGGAGTCAGTGCTGTTATAATGCCGCGTTCATCTGGAATACCTGAAAAATCGGATGAAACCGAAGCTGGGCTTGGCGTAAGTTCTTGTTCTTGTGTTGTTGCTTGTGCGCGTTCGGCGGCGCATTGAACGAACGGGTGAGTTGAACCTTGTTTTACGTGTTCCATTACTTGTGTGTAGCCGTCGTGAACAGCTTCAGTAGTATCATCTGTTTTGGTTTGTTGAAGCAAATGAATTGCCGCAAGTGCTTCTGGAACTGTGTCGTGTTGAATCACACCGGCAATTTCTTTGCTGTATTGTGGAAGATTGGTATTCAAGTGATGTGTACAATAATTTTGCGCTGCAGATTGTAAGTGCATAAGGTGCGCTGAACGGTCAATGCGTGCAATAGCAGTAAATTGGCTTGGAAAAGGGATTTGTTGAAATGGACTTGCGTGTTCAGTAATAAGTGCTTGTGAAAATGCTTGAAATGCAGGTATATGCTCTTTGGAATCTAAACGAATGGCAGCTTCTGTAAGTGTGAGCACTTCATCAACAAAAATAGCGTGTGCTCTATGCGCCGCATCTTCATTTCCTTTTGCCATTTCATGCAGTTTTGTTTGTGCGGATTCTAAAATATTCGCAGGTTCTGTTAGTGTTGCGGGAAGCGAAAAAAGAACAGATTGCGCATATTCTCGAACTTGTTTTTCAATATCTTTTGGTTCTCGCTCAATTGGGCGAGATGGTTTTGCTTTTTGTTCAACATTCATACTACTAATACAATAGCGTAGTTTATTGCTCCATTCAAGGTTTACCTATGTGTGTCTAATCAAAATTAGACATTTTAGTTTAAATATCTATATTG
>DATDUS010000064.1:0-7292 GCA_035290285.1 Patescibacteria group bacterium | reverse complement strand
AAGAATTGACGAATAACTCTCCTTGCCACAATAAACGCAAAAACTCTTGCCAAGGCAAAATGTGTATTCCGTCAATAATGCGTGGTTTATGATCAAGAGAAACAATCACTAACTTTTTTGCTGTATGATCTTGTGAAAATGCACGAAGGCCTTTCAGATGACGGGTCTGAACTTCTGGCACTCCTTTTACTTCAAGTGCAATGTCTCCTTCTCCAAGTATGAAATCAACTTCAAAACCAGACGCTGTTCTCCAATAAGAGATCGCATATTCGTAAGATGAGTAATCTCGATGTGCTATCAACTCTTGAAAAATAAAATGTTCAAATGCTCGACCAAATGACTCGCTTCCAAATTCAATATGGTCACGCTTCAACAATGTATTTGCAATGCCTACATCAAAAAAATAAAATTTTGGTGCTTGAATTACTCGTCTTTTCGCTTTTTTTCTATACGCTGGAAGAAAATAACCAATAAGTGTATCAACTAAAATTTGAAAATAGTCTCGAACAGTTGTCACGCTAATACCACACTCTTGCGCAATATTTGTATAGTTTACTATTTCTGCTTGAGAAAATGCAGCTGCTTCTAAAAATTTTGCAAATGCTGGAATATTTCGAGTCAGCGCTTCAGCTACAATTTCTTCCTTTAAATAATCACCAACATACGCCGAACGTAAACGTTTCGATTCAGTAACAGAATAGTGACGAGGAAGCAAACCATGGTTCAATGCTTGTAGTAAATCAAAATCAGAAATCTCTGCTGATACTAATGGGTGCAGCTCATAGCGCACTGCACGTCCACCCAATAAATTTCCACCTCCGCGCCTCAATTTTCGAGCGCTTGATCCTGATAAAATAAATTGCATATGATGATTCACCATTAACCACTGTACTTCATCTAACAATTTGGGAATTTTTTGTACTTCATCAATAATAATTGGCCCACTCACAGATTGTGCAAGTAATTCCTGACGCATCAGTGAGGCATTCCGTGTTAAGCGCTCAAATTCTTCTGAAAGCAACAAATCATAATAGGGGGCGGTTGGAAACAAATTTTTCAATAAAGTACTTTTTCCGCTTTGTCTTGGACCCCACAAAAAACAACTATTTTGACCTAAATCAGCGAAATTTTGTAATCGTTGATACATGATAATTGAAATTATATATTTATATTATCATGATAATCGAAACTTATAATTTCGTCAATCTTCTTAATAATTCATATGCTTAACCATTGCCATATTTGTATTCCTTTTATATGATATGTGCATATGTCATTACAAATTGGAATTGTTGGGTTACCCAACGTCGGAAAATCAACATTATTTAAAGCACTTACCCGTACGGCTGTTGCGGCAGAAAATTTTCCGTTTTGCACGATTGACCCAAACGTGGGTGTTGTTGCCGTGCCCGATGAACGGCTTGCCGTGCTTGCAAACATGGTGAACACAAAAAAAATTGTGCCTGCAACCATTGAATTTGTTGATATTGCTGGGCTTGTTGCAGGAGCACACAAAGGAGAAGGTCTTGGCAACAAATTTCTTTCGCATATTCGCGAAGTAGATGCCATTGCAGAGGTAGTGCGTATATTTTCTGATCCTGATGTTATTCATGTAGCTGGAACCCCAAACCCGCAAAATGATATGGAAACGATTCACCTAGAACTGGTGATGGCAGATGCACAAGTAGTGGAAAAACTCGTAACCAACACAGAAAAACTCGCACGCGGCAATGATAAAACTGCCATTGTTGAATTAGAACTATTACAGCGTTTGCAAACAACGCTCAATGATGGAAAACTGGCAAATACTATTGCATTTACCGATGATGAAAAACTCATCATACGAAAATGGAACCTGCTTACCATGAAACCATTTTTGATTATTGCGAATTCCGATGAAGGTGCTGGCATGGATGCGCTTCCCGAATTCCTGCGTACTCAAAATCCTGTACTTATTTCCGCAAAAATTGAAGCAGAACTCACAGAACTTTCAGAAGAAGAGGCAAAAGAGTATATGAAAGAACTGGGCATGAAAGAAACTGGTCTTACAGCACTCGTTCGTCTTGGATTTAAAACACTGAATTTAGAAACATATTTTACAGCCGGCGAAAAAGAAGCACGAGCATGGACTATCCACAAAGGAACCAAAGCACCACAAGCCGCTGGCGTTATTCACACTGACTTTGAAAAAGGCTTTATTCGCGCTGAAATAGTTTCCTACGACGACTTTGTACAATGCAATGGATGGCTTGGTGCCAAAGAAAAAGGAAAAGTACGCATGGAAGGAAAAGAATATATTGTAAAAGACGGAGATGTGGTACTGTTTCACTTTCAATAATGCTTTTCATTGCGTAACATTATTTCATGGCTCAATTCATTGCATTCTTGCGTCGCCACTATTTCGTATATCATCGCTCGTATCAAGCAGCATGCGCCATTATTGCGATATTCTTTTTTTTGGTTTCTTTTGTTCCGCATCGAATGGAAAAAAAACAATGGCAAGCATACGGAAAAACAGATTTTGCTGTATTTTATGTGGTAGGTAAAGTACTTGCAGGAAAAACTTCCCTACAACCTATTGAAATATATACCAACAAACCCGCATTTCGAAAAGAAATTTTTCGTGTACGACCACAAAAAGGCGGTACACGTTTTTTGTATCTTCCTCAATCCGGCTTATTATTTATTCCATTCAGTTTTTTAAGATTCAAATATGCGGCATACACCTGGGCAGTGCTCAATGCGTCTCTATTTTTAGGTGCATACTATCTTGCTATTTGGGGATTGGTACGCGATTCTGTATTACGTTTTCGGTATTCGCTTTTGCTTGTACTGCTAGCGTTTACCGATACGGTGCGCGGACTCATTGGAACCGGGCAGGTAAATGGGCTGGTATGGTTATTACTCATTGCAGGATGCGTTGCTCTGTATAAAAAGCGACCTGCATGGAGCGGGATCATACTTGCTCTTGCAACAACCATAAAAATTTTCCCTGCCATTTTTTTGCTGCTCTTCATCATGCAAAAACAATGGCGTGCGCTGGTCAGTTTTGCTATTGCGTTTGTTGGTTTGGGGCTTTTGAGTATTCCGTTTTTTGGCATAGATGGTATGAATACTTTTGTACGATCCGTGTTGCCCAATCTGCTTGCTGGTGATATTGGCTCAGTGTATAAAAGCACCTCTCTTTTTGGGTCATTTGCAACAGCGATTTCAACCGGATTTTTTGATTTTACCACTCTTTCTCGTCGTGCTCTTTTTGCAGTGAGTGAATATACATATATCATTCTTGCAGGTATTTCTTTTATTTTCATGACCTATACTATCTTTCGTAGTAAAAAAATGCACCATACAATCATACCGTTATTACACTATAGTATTCTTATCTTGTTTATTTTGCTGTTTGCAAAAAGTATTCACAAACAATACCATTTTTGGATCCTTCCACTTATTCTGTACTGTTTTCATTTCCCATTGCGTAAAAAATATATCCATTATCACATTATTGGCAGTGTCTCATTACTCCTCACACAATTTTGGGCGGCTGTTCCATGGAAAGCGGATTCAACATTGTTATTTTTAAAACCATCCACTTGGGTGTTCGTTGGTTTGTGTATCACCATTCTCGTGTTACAATACTGGCACTATGACAAACAAAACAGTCACACAAGGAGCACTCATTCTGCAAGGACTCAATAAAGAACAACAACAAGCAGTGACTGCAACAACAGGCCCGGTGTTAATTTTAGCTGGCGCAGGTTCAGGTAAAACACGCACACTTATTCACCGCATTGCATACCTTATTTCAGAAAAAGGTGTAAAGCCATGGAATATTTTAGCTGTGACATTTACAAACAAGGCAGCAGCAAGCATGCAAGAGCGTATGAAAAAATTGTTGGGCGAAAAAATTACCCACATGCCGCCCATGGGAACATTCCATTCTATTTGTTCCAAATTATTACGCCGCGAAATTGAAATTTTTGGATATAAAACAAATTTTGTGATTTATGATGAAAATGACCAGCTTACACTCACAAAAAAAATCATGAAAGATGTAGGGTACGACACCAAGCAAATTTCACCAAACGCTGTACACTGGCGTATTTCCAGTGCAAAAAATATGCTGCTTTCGCCAGAACAATTTCAAGAAGAAGTAAGCGATATGCTTGGTGAAGTCGCTGCAAAAGTATACCCACTATACCAATCTGAACTCAAAACCCATAACGCGCTCGATTTTGATGATTTGATTATGAAAACTGTAGAGTTATTTCGACTCTACCCTGATGTGTTGAAAAAATATCAAGAACTGTGGCAATACATTTTAGTTGATGAATATCAAGATACGAACCCAGCACAGTATGAATTAGTCACAAAACTCGCTCAAAAACATAAAAACTTGTGTGTTGTGGGCGATGATGCACAATGTATCACTCCACAAACGCGTATTAAAACACCTCACGGCTGGAAAAAAGCTGACCAAATCCAAAAAGGAGATCAGCTTCTTGTTGCTGCCGGCCGTGGTGAAACAATGATTTCGACAGTAACCCATGTCAGCAACAAAAAAAAACAAACTACTCTGTATACTATTAAAACAAAAAGTGGTAAACGTTTAGAAATGACTCCTGAACACATGGTATTTGGCCGTTTATCTCATCCAACAAATAAATATTATGTGTATCTCATGTATCGTCATGATCTTGGATATCGCATAGGAATGGTAAAGGGTACACGAATGCCGCATGCTGAAAAACCTCAACACGGTTTGATTGTTCGAGGAAACCAAGAACGTGCAGATAAAATGTGGATTTTAAAGGTTTGTGATTCAAAATGTGATGCTCAATATTGGGAAATGTATTTTGCATTTACCTATGGTATTCCAACAATCATTTTTTGTGCGAATCCTTTAACTTCTCTCACAAAAAAACATGTTGAAAAATTGTTTTCTTCTATAAATACTCATGAACGTGTCCAAAAATTATGTGCTGATTTGTCACTTTCGCTGCAACATCCTCACCATCGACCTTCTGGAACAACTCGCTTTCAAACGGAGCGTAAGGTGTTGCGTGTAGACTGGTTTGCTCATGATATAAAAAGTATTCAGTCCCCTTGGTATCCTGCACGTATTGCATTACATACCACCAATAAAAAAATACGCCGTTTACTTGATCAGTCTGGATACTTGACTCGAAAATCTAAAAAAAATACGTGGCGTTTAGAAATGTCACGCCGTTCTATTCTTGAAACAGAAGCAACTGCTGATCAAATGATGAAAATTCTACCTGATGTTGAGCGTATTAATGGAGCATGGTTAACAGCTGAACGGAAAATGTTGATGATGCCTGCGTCACATCTTCATCCAACCATGATTATTCCTGTATTACATGAAAATCAAATAATTGAAGACGAAGTTGTTTCTGTTTCAGTAAGTGATTATACAGGTGAAGTCATTGATCTCAATGTAGCTGATGTATATAATTTTTGTGCTGGTGGAGTTATTGTTCATAATTCTATTTACAGCTGGCGGCAAGCAGATATTCGAAATATTTTAGAATTTGAAAAAGACTACGCAGACGCACAAATTATTTTGCTCGAACAAAATTATCGTTCAACACAAACCATTCTTGATGCGTCAAACACGGTTATTTCGAAAAATAAAAATCAGAAAAAAAAGAAACTCTGGACAGAAAATGATACAGGCGAACAAATTATTATTAAAGAAGTAGAAGACGAACAAGCAGAAGGGCGATTCATTGTAGAACAAATTTTGGGTAAAAAAGAAGCGACAGTTAGTAACGATGAAGTAGCATACGTAGATGAAGACACTCAACCAGACCCAGACGAAACCCCAATTCAACGCGGAGAAAGTATTTTAGACCGTGTAATGCGCTCAAAAATGTTTTCACAACACACAGAAATGCAGCAGTTACGTGGTGAAGTAGCGGCACAACGAAAAAATATTGATTTTGCAAAATATGTAGTGCTCTATCGCACGAATGCGCAATCACGCGCTATTGAAGAAGCATTCATAAACTATGGTATACCATATAAATTAATTGGCGGTATTCGGTTTTATGAACGCCGTGAAATTCGTGATGTGCTCGCCTATGTGCGTGCTATTGTAAACCCGCATGATTGGGTGTCGCTGGAACGTATTGTGAATGTTCCTGCTCGAGGCATTGGCAATAGAACATGGTTTATTATTGAGCAATTTGCAAAACAACGCGGATGGAGTGTGCTGGAGGCAGCAAAACAAGCTATTCCCAATGTGCAACCCGCACGGCTTGCGGCTTTTTATCAATTTGCTGATGTATTAAAGCACATTCATGAACAAATTGCTGATTTAAATCCAACAG
This sequence comes from Patescibacteria group bacterium, assembly GCA_035290285.1. GTDB lineage: Bacteria > Patescibacteriota > Patescibacteriia > UBA9570 > XYC2-FULL-38-9 > DATDUS01. The sequence goes on along the minus strand of DATDUS010000064.1, from coordinate 942 downwards.
AAATTTTAGATCTTACACTCAAAGAAACCGGGTATAAAGAATATATTTTAAAAAACAGTGAAACAAAAGAACAAGGCGAAGCACGATGGGAAAATATTTTGGAATTAAAAAATGTTACACAAAAATTTCGTACATTGCGTGGAGAAGAGGGTTTACAAACATTTTTAGAAGATATAGCGCTTGTGTCAGACCAAGATGCTGTAGACGAAACAGAAAACGCCGTAAAGTTAATGACCGTACATGCAGCAAAAGGCTTAGAATTTCCTGTGGTATTTGTGGTTGGTATGGAAGAAGGATTGTTTCCCCATTCTCGCTCACTTATAAACCCACAAGAAATGGAAGAAGAACGGCGATTGTGTTATGTTGCTCTCACACGCGCTATTGAAAAAGTATACCTTATTTTTGCCGCAAAACGATTACGTTTTGGGAATTTGCAAGTGAATCCTCCATCACGATTTTTAGATGATATTCCAGAGCATTTACGTGACTGGAAATAGAGTTCTCTACCACTGTTCTCCCCTATAATGTTGGGAAGAAAATTGGAAGAGGGAGGAAAGTAAGTCGTGCTGGCGCAAGACATTCTCAAGACTTTCCTTCCCCCATATTTTGCCCACACTGGCTTTCGATGCTCCCTTTTGGGGAAGCAGCCATGCTGTGAGCTGGTGGGAGCCACCGCGCTTTTTCTGGAGCGCGCGCAGTGGCTTTTTTGGCCTTACCCTATTTGGTCAGGGCAGGCCGGTGGGGAGGCGGGGGGGGTCAACCACCGATGGTGACTGTCCCCGGACCACCCCCGGGCTCCCACGTTACCGTTACCTTTTGGGTGCTTTTAGACCGAGAATTTCAGGCCAGGGAGCCTGTTTTTTGATAGACAATTCTAGAGAACATTTACCATTGAGGTGTTTGAATTTTTTTGAGCAATCAGTAAACGGTTTTGTTCTTCTG
>DATDUS010000063.1:0-7388 GCA_035290285.1 Patescibacteria group bacterium | reverse complement strand
TTTTACCTATTTCAAAATAGCCATCATATTTTTATTGAAGGACAGTTTCGTAATCTTTCATTTAAGAAAACCATAATAAATATCAGCAAAATTGTTGGAGGCGCAATAGGAATTTATGTAGCAAGTAATATTTTGGTCAATCAAACAATAGTCATTTCTGATGCAATGGGCATTCCCACATTTATTATTAGCATTATTATATTATCTCTTGGTACAAATCTCCCGGAAATCATGATTGCTGTCAACGCCATACTCAATAAGCATTCTGAAATAGCATTTGGTGATTATATCGGCTCTGCTGCAGCAAATCCATTGCTTTTTGGAATTTTTACCGTTATGAACGGACCATTTATATTCGAGGTGGGCGGAATAAATATTACATTTTTTATACTACTGTTTGGATATAGCCTCTTTTATATATTTTCGAGATCTAAAACAAGAATTTCTCCCTACGAAGGAATTATTTTGATTGTAGTATACGTCACGTTTATTTTATTTGAAACTTCTGAATTATTTATGTTGTCACCAACCATATAATTATGGAACAAATCTTTTTTGAAATAAGCATTGTTATTATTGTAGGAACTCTATGCGCATCAGTTGCACGTTTATTTCGACAGCCAATGATTCCTGCATACATCATTGCCGGTATCTTACTTGGCCCAGTGGTGTTTCATGTTATAAAAAGCGAAGAATTAATGCATGTACTTTCCACCTTTGGCATTGCTTTTCTTCTTTTTTTAGTGGGAATTGAACTTGACATACGACATTTTTTAAAAACAGGTCAAACAGCTATAGTAGCTGGTATTATTCAAATGCTTGTGGCTTCGGGGTTGGGATATATGGTGGTTCGATTCCTTGGATTTAATCATATAACTGCTTTGTTCCTTTCTATTGCGCTTGCATTTTCCAGTACTATTGTAGTCATGAAAATGCTTGATGAACGAAAAGAACTCGATACTTTGTATGGACAAATAGTCATTGGCATCATGCTTACTCAAGATTTTATTGCGATTCTATTTTTGATTTTTTATGAAGTTTTTAATGGCGGAGGAGATCAATCACTTGGCATGGGCATTGTCATTGCATTCATAAAAGTTGTTCTGCTGATATTTGTAGTTTTTTTCTCATCACGTTTTATTCTTAAAAAAGTTTTTACTTATTTTGCTCGAACTCCTGAATTATTATTTTTAAGCTCTATATGTTGGTGCCTTATTTTTGCTCTGTTTGCGTTACGTCTTGGTTTTTCTATTGAAGTTGGGTCACTGTTAGCTGGTATTAGTTTATCTTTTTTGCCTTATCAAACTGATATTTCTAATCGTGTAAAATCGTTGCGAGATTTTTTTCTTCCTATTTTCTTTGCTGTTCTTGGCGGTCAACTTATTTTCGAATCTGGAACATTACTATTTGCTCCGGCGGTTATATTAACTGTTTTTGTTCTAATGGTTTCTTCTCTTATTGTGATTGGAACACTACTGTTATTTGGCTATCGCTCCCGTACGAGTTTTCAAGCAGGCATTGCCATTGGCCAAGTAAGTGAATTTTCGTTTATTATTTTGAGTATGGCCTATAGTAATGGCATGATTGAACGTTCAATTGTTTCTTTAGGCGTATTGATTGGGTTAATTACGATTACGCTTTCTTCCTATACTATTGAATATAGTGATCATTTATATCAACTCATTCGTCCATTGTTAAAACGATTACAAAGAAAAAGCGCAACGTTACAGTTGGAGCGCATTTCAAAAAATCTTGAGCATCATGTCGTATTGTTTGGATATCATGTTATGGGTTATAAAGTACGTCATGCATTGGAAAAATTTAAAAAATCAATTATTATTATAGATTACAATCCAGATGTTATTCAAAATTTGCAAAAAGAACGCATTTCTCATATTTATGGTAGTATGAGCGATGAAGAAATTTTAGAGAAAACAAGTATAGTACGAGCAGACTATGTGATTTCTACTGTTCGTATTCCCCGTGAAACAAAGGCATTACTTTTGTATATTCAAAAAAATCATATTCAAACATGTGTTATTGTTACTGCGCAAACAATACGTGATGCATTAGAGTTTTATGAGCTTGGTGCAAGCTATGTCATTATTCCTACTTCAGTGAGTGTTGATTATATTGATCGCTTAGTAAAAGGAAATATAGTTCTTCAGAAAAAAAAGCATTTACGAGAGTTGAAAAAATTAGCACAAATAGAATGCACAATATAAGTAGAGAATATGGTCAATTTTTTGCTATTTTTTTGGTAAAATGGTATAGTTTGTAAAATTCATTGATTCAATATGTCGAATACATCTTTTACAATAGATACTATTATTTCTTTATGTAAACGTCGGGGTTTTGTGTATCCATCATCTGAAATTTATGGCGGTTTTGCTGCAGTATATGATTATGGACCATATGGGGTTGAGCTTGCAAATGCATTAAAACGGGAATGGTGGAAATCTATGGTGCAGCTTCGAGAAAATATTGTTGGTCTTGATTCAGGTATTTTTATGAGTCCAAAGATATGGGTTGCAAGTGGACATGTGGCGGGTTTTTCTGACCCCCTTGCAGAGTGTAAAACATGTCACATGCGTGTGCGTGTTGACCATTTATTGGAATCTATAAATGTTGCAGCAGATGAAAAAATGAGCGAGGAAGAAATGAATACACTGTTTTCTGAACAGAGAAAACAGGTACAATGTCCAACGTGTGGAGGGAATGATTTTACTGATGCTCGAAAATTTAATTTACTTGTAAAATCAAACTTAGGAAATTTTACTGATGATTGGTCAAAAGATCCTGTCTATTTACGCGGCGAAACATGTCAAGGAATTTATGTGAACTATAAAAATGTCTTGAGTTCTACTCGAGTTCGTATACCATTTGGTATTGCGCAAATTGGTAAAGCATTCCGCAATGAAATTACTGCACGACAATTTATTTTCCGTACTCGTGAATTTGAACAAATGGAAATGCAATATTTTACGCATCCTGATCAAGAAATGGTTGAATATGAGAAATTGCGTGAATACCGATGGCAATATTATTTAGATTTAGGTGTCAAACCAGAAAACTTGCAGTGGCATAAACATGAACGATTAGTCTTTTACGCAAAAGAGGCATATGATATTGAATATCGCTATCCATTTGGATTTAAAGAATTAGAAGGCATACATGCACGAGGGGATTATGATCTTTCTCAGCATGCAAAACACTCCGGGCAAGATCTCTCATACCTTGATCAAAAAACCGGAGAAACATACGTTCCACATATTGTTGAGTCTTCTGTTGGTGTTGGTAGAACGTTCTTAATGATATTATGCGATGCGTATACAGAAGAAGAAGTAAATGGAGAAAAACGTGTCGTCTTAAAATTGCATCATCGTCTTGCTCCGATTAAAGTAGCGGTATTTCCATTGCTGCGTAATAAACCAGAATTAGTTGGTCTTGCCCGTAAAATTTACGACACGCTCAAAGTTCAATATATGTGTGAATTTGATGATAATGGAAATGTCGGAAAACGGTATCGAAGACAAGATGAAATAGGAACTCCATATTGTATTACTGTTGACTTTGATTCTTTAGAAGATCATACAGTAACAGTACGCGATCGAGATACGATGAAACAAGAACGCATTGAAATATCACATCTTCCAACATATTTAGTAGATAAATTAAAATAACATGAATACATTTAAATTAAAAAGCGGAATACCAGTTATTCTTGCCCCAATGAAAGGAACACAAGTGGTTACCGCTCTTATTTTGTTTAAAGTTGGCTCTCGTCATGAAAATGCACGAAATAATGGCGTGTCGCATTTTGTTGAGCATCTTTTTTTTAAAGGAACAGAAAAACGACCAACCACACTTGATATTTCTCGAGAACTTGATGGGGTAGGTGCAGATTTTAATGCATTCACGAGTAAAGATTGGACTGGATATTATGTAAAAGTTGCAAGTCGCCATACACGGCTTGCCGTTGATATTCTTGAGGATATTTTGTTTCACCCATTATTTGATCAGAATGAAATTGATCGTGAACGTGGAGTCATTATTGAAGAGATCAACATGTATGAAGACAACCCCATGGTTACAGCTGAAGAAATGGTTGAAGAATTACTGTATGGAAAACATCATCCGCTTGGTTACCGTATCGCAGGTCCAAAAGAAAACATTCAACGTATGAGCCGACAAGAAATTATTGCGTATCGAGATGAGCACTATCATCCAGGAAACATGGTAGTATTACTTGCTGGAAATTTACCAAAAAATATAAAGCAACTCGTTTGGAAATATTTTTCTGAAATACCAAAAAGGAAGCAAAAAACTCCTATATATAAAAAATTTGAATTTACTCAAAAAGCACCACGCATTCTTGTGCATAAAAAAAATACAGCACAAGCACATCTTGCGCTTTCTTTTCCGGGTCCAACACATCTATCAAAACAATTGGTTGTAGCAAATGTTCTTTCAACGGTATTGGGAGGAAGTATGAGTTCGCGTTTATTTATTCATGTTCGTGAGCGACAAGGACTGTGTTATTATATTCGTTCATCGGTTAATCCATACGAAGATATGGGTGCAATAACTATTCAAGCAGGTTTTGATAAGACTCGCATTCATCAGGCAATTTTGGCAATCATTGAGCAGTTAAAGTTTATGCGCTCATCATTTGTTTCATCAGAAGAATTACAACGAGCAAAGGAATTTTTGATCGGAAAAATGAGTCTTCGATTTGAAGATTCAGAAAATGTTGCTTCGTGGCTTGGAAGCCAAGCATTATTTCATAAGAAAATAAAAATGGTTACTGATATTGAAAAGGAAATTCAATCTGTTACAGCACAACAAATAATACAGTTAGCCAAAAAAATATTTGTTTCTTCAAACTCCAACCTCGCTATCATTGGTCCATTTCAAAAACAACAACAAAAATCATTTGAAAAACATCTGCAATTTTAATTTATCGTTATGGAGCCAACAAAAAAAAAGATACATTCGATATCAACTGACCCTGCATCCTCAGCACCCACTGGACGTTATATCAATATATCAAGTACCACAGTCTTAAAAATTATTGCAGTACTTGCAGGGATTTTTTTCTTATGGATGATACGCGATGTCATTGGTATTTTATTTGTTGCATTGGTCTTTGCCTCAGCGCTCGATCCATGGATTGATTATCTTGAACGATATCGTATTCCACGAGGGGTTAGTATTTTTACTATGTATGTTGTATTTTTTGCTGCATTTATTTTTGTTTTTTATCTTGTTGTACCGCCTATTATACGACAAACTTCTGATATCGCACAATCATTAAGAGAATACGCTCCACAAATTGAACGTATATATAAATCCATTACGCATTCAACGAATCCATCAATTGTGGATGATCTGCAAAATAATATTTCTAGTTTTAATTCAACACTTTCAAATCTTACGTCTGGAATATTTAATGCAGTGACGAGTTTTTTGGGTGCAGTTGTCGCTACTATTGTTGTCTTAATTATTACATTTTACATGACGATTGAAGAGGATGGATTTAAGCGATTTGTTCGTTCTATTGCTCCAATTCATTATCAACCGTATTTAGTACAAAAAATAAATCGTATTCAGGAGAAAATGGGTGCTTGGTTACGTGGGCAACTCATATTAATGCTCATCATTGGTATTCTGGTGATGATTGGGCTCTCCATTTTGCAGGTGCCATATGCATTGGTACTGGGCTGTCTTGCAGGATTAACAGAATTTATTCCCTACCTTGGACCATTATTAGCATCTATACCAGCAATATTTTTTGCTTATACAGATTCACCATGGAAAGCAGTCGCTGTTATTATTTTATATATTGTAATCCAGCAAGCAGAAAATCATATTATTGTACCAAAAATTATGCAAAAAGCAGTGGGATTAGATCCAATAGTGGTGATTTTGTCAATGTTAATAGGTGCAAAGGTTGCTGGTTTTGCGGGGATATTGCTTGCGGTTCCAGCAACTACTATTGTATGGATTTTTGTAGAAGATATTATCCAACATAAAATTGAAGAAGATAATAAACTGGCAGAGCCATTACATATTGAAGAAAAATTATCATGAATGCACAAAAATTCTACATTACTACTCCTATTTATTATGTAAATGCCGCACCGCATATTGGGCATGCATATACAACAATTGCAGCAGATGTATGGGCACGATTTCATCGCTTATGCGGAGATGAGACGTTTTTTTTAACTGGAACTGATGAGCACGGAATGAAGATTCAAAAAAAAGCGAATGAAGTAGGGAAGGATCCTCAGCAATTTGTAGATGAAATAGCGAATCAATTTATCACTCTTTGGAAAAAGTTAGATATTCAATATGACCATTTTATTCGCACAACTCATCCTGATCACATACAAGCAGTACAACAGGTATTACAAGAATTATATGATAAAGGTGCAATTTATAAAGGCACATATAAAGGATTATATTGTATTGGGTGTGAACAATTTAAAAATGAAACTGATTTAGTTTCTGGAAAATGCCCTGATCATCATACGACTCCAGAGTTACTTGAAGAAGAAAGTTATTTGATGAAAATGGAAGCATTACAGCCACAACTTATCATTGCTATTGAATCAGACCAATTAAAAATTGCTCCACAAAAATATAAAAATGAAATTCTTTCATTTCTCAAAGGTCAAACATTGAAAGATATTTCTATTTCTCGTAAAAACGTTTCATGGGGGATTCCTCTTCCATTTGACGCAGGCCACACAACGTATGTATGGGTAGATGCGTTTTTAAACTATCTCACTGGGCTCGGATGGAATGGAGACACAAAAAATATTCCTCATTTTTGGCCTGCAGATATTCAGTTGATTGGAAAAGATATTTTACGAGTACATGCGACTATTTGGCCAGTCATTCTGCTACATTTAGGGGTGCCGTTGCAACAGGTATTATTGACTCATGGTCACATTCTTTCTGGTGGAAAAAAAATGAGTAAAACAGTGGGGAATGTTATTCTCATTGACGAAATGCTAAAAAAATTTGGCACAGACGGAACACGCTATTTACTTCTTTCAATGGGTGTGTTTGGAGAAGACATGGACATGACATGGGAACGAATGATTGAAAAATATAATGCTGATTTAGCAAATGGTTTAGGGAATCTAGTGAGTCGAGTTACAAAGTTAAGTCAAAAAGTAGAAGGGGAGTGGGGCAATTGGAATACACATATTGATTGGAATGTATATCGACCTTCTTTTGCACAAGGAAAGTTAGATTCAGTGCTCACAAGTATTTGGCAAGAAATAAAAAAGAATGACAAAATCATGGAAGAGCAAAAACCATGGGAGTTGGCAAAATCAAATCCAGAACAATTTGAAATCGTCTTAAGAGCTATA
>DATDUS010000062.1:0-9387 GCA_035290285.1 Patescibacteria group bacterium | reverse complement strand
GTAAGGGTGTGATTAGCTCTCGTATTGGTTTAACAGCATCAGCGATGTCATTTGACATCACATTCAATATTTTCGAATTTGTGCAAACTGAATCACAAAAAAACTTCATTCATTGTGTGCTTATTGATGAAGGGCAATTTTTAAAAAAAGCACAAGTACGTCAATTATCAAATATTACGACTGATCTTAATATCCCTGTATTAGTGTATGGATTAAGAACTGATTTTATTGCAGAACCATTTGAAGGAAGTAAATACCTACTTGCATGGGCAGAGGCATTGATTGAAATTAAAACCGTTTGTCATTGCGGAAAAAAAGCAACTATGAATTTACGTATTGATGAACACGGAAATGCAGTACGCAAAGGAAAACAAATCGAAATTGGCGGCAACGATCGGTATGTCGCAACATGTCGAAAACATTTTAATCAAGGTCTCTTTGAGTGATAAACCATTGGCTGCTTTTTAATAAATTGTACGGCTAAAAACGTTGCAATCGGAACGGCTAAAATCAATCCAATACTACCAGCTACACTTCTCACTATTTCAGTGGCAATCATTTCATTATCAATCGCCTGATTAAAAGTAAGGAAGGGCGGCTGTTTAACACTAAATAAAATCAATAATGGTAAAGAAGCGCCGGCATACGCTAAAAATAAAGTATTCACCATAGAGCTCAAATGCGACATTCCAACACGCATAGCTTGACGATACAGTTGTTTGTTGGTGAGTTCTGAATTTGCCTTTTTTAATTCACTCACTATGCTGACTTGAGAAATTATAACATCGTCTAAAACACCCAAAGCACCAATAATTATTCCGGCAAGTAAAAGCCCTTTAATATTGATATTGCCGCCAGCTAATCCAACCAAATACGTTGCTTCTTCACTCGCAAAACCGGTTAATTTTGTCATTGCCGAAAACCAAAATGACAATACACCAGTAATGATGAGAGAAATTAAAATTGAAACAATAGCGATTGTTGACGTGCGCTTAAATCCTTCAGTAACATACACAGCTATAACTAGAATAAACAGCGAACCAATAATGCTGATGAACAACGGATTACTACCGGACAATATTTTTGGAATAATAAATTTTAAAATGATAACAAATGAAAAAAATAACACAATGAGTGCGCGCATGCCCTTAAATCTGCCAATAGCTATCACAATAAACGCAAATAAAAACACTAACCAAAATAATGGGCTTGTGCGAGAATACCCCATAATATAAAAATTATTTTCACCATCTAATCCTTTATCAGAATAAACTAAAACCGTATCACCAACCGAATATTCATTCGCTACTGTTACATCGTGTTCAGTACCATCAAAAATAATTTCTTTGTCTTTCCATGCGCCCTCTAAACCAGTAAGCTTTAATTTTTGCTGAATAAGGGTCGATCCATCATCGCGAGTACTATTTTTTTGTTCAAGAACTTCTATTACCGTAGCCTTAAAATTCGTATTGAATTCAGCAGGCTCGCTATTTATTATTTCTTGCCCAAACGTACAAATGGGAAAGAGAAGTAAAACAAGGGCAATAATAATTTTATTCATCATACTATATAATAGTTACAAAGCAGGAAGTTTATAGATTTTAGCAAATTTTTTAAAAAGTTTTATAAGTGTAGGATCTTTCCATACTTGCTCATCACTGGCTAGTTCACACAAATGAGCAAGGTAACTATCGAACCCAACATATTTTATAAAAAAAATCGGTTCTATCATGTATATAGCATCATTTTCTGAACTGATTTCAATCTCCACACCAATAATTGGATATTCCTGATCATTAGAAAATAATTTCTTTTTAGATTCAACATACAAGAAATGAATTTGATCACCAATATGAGGAAGTTGGTACCACTCTCCGCGCATTTTTTTTACCTTAGTAATACATAATTCATCCCCTTTCCATACTCGTTTCTTATTAACATCTTGTATAACAACATCATTCCATGATCGCTCTAAGTACCCTTCAATCGTGGTCTGAATCGCTTCAGATAATGAGGTGGGTAGTATCTTCTGTTTTACAAGATCAAACTGCAATTTACGAGTATTATCACAATTTACTGTTTTAAAATATGGATCAAACTGCAACCATCGATTCATAAATTTCGGAACCGGTCTGTCGTTGTTAAAATGCCATTTTTGTACTTGAGTAAATTCTTTTGGCGGAACATAATCGTGATTTTTCTTTAAACTCATCAAATGGGTAATGCATTCTTCTATAACTGTCATGCCGCCAACAAAGGTAGCTATATTACCAGCCTGGTGAGTTTTTTTTCTTTTTAAAACTTGTTGTATTTTTTTTGGTAAAGCCGCAAGATGGATACGATTATCTGCAATATCGAGGCGTTGTAGTTGAGGCATAAATCCAATACTTTCCGGAAGCGTTGAAAGCCTATTTAATCCAACACCAAGTTGCGTTAATTCTTTCAATTGATTTATACGTTCTGGTAACTGCGTTATACGATTATTATACAAATACAACTCTTTTAGATGAATCAGTTCAAGAATAGCCTCTGGAAAAGTATCAAATTGATTATGTGTTAATGATACTATTTCTAGTGAATTCTTGAGTTGCGCTATTTTATTCGGTAATGAAGTTAACTGATTATAATCAAGATGTAATCTACGTAATTTCTTTAACAATAAAATTTGTTGCGGAAACTCTGTAAGTCCTGTATCCATTAAACGTAAATCTGCGAGATGAATAAATTTCGAAAAATTATTAAAATGAATACCATTCTGATGAGTAAGATCGAGCGCTGTGACATCGAGAGGATTTTGTAAAGCGAGTTGAAGGTTCGTGTATTCTGACATAATTTCATTAATATATTTATTAATGGCTTTTCTAAACTGTTTAATTAATACATGAGGCTTTGAAGGAATAACATACCCTTCGGTTTGTTCCTTTTTTCATTGAACCGTTTATTGAGACATAATAATAATTCATGGTTCATTGCAAATAAGTATATCATTCTCCTGGCGTTTAGAAAATACGAACATTTGATGGAAACAAATTTTTACATATTTCAAATCAAAAATCCTCGCAAAGTACGAGGATTTTTGAAAAAAATAGGTTGAATCTATTTATTGAAATTATCGCATACACCATCATTATTTGCGTCTACAAACTGTTGACCTCGACCCTTACCAGTACCATTGTGCATACCATTTCCTTTTCCTTGACCACGACCTTGACCGTTGCCTAACCCGAGTTCTGTACGAATAGCATTTGCTTCTGCAGTTTTACCTTCTAATTGTAATTTTCGCATTTCAGCAAATTGTTCGAAATTATCAGTGGTGATTACTTCTGAAACACGACCACGGCCGTTCATTAATGTTTTCCATGCTTCGTAATCATTTTTTTCAAACGCAGTTGTCATTGCGGCTTCGCGTTCCGGCGTATAATTTGGGCCATGAACAGCGGGGTTGCCTTGATATGCGTATGCAGTGGTTGCAACACCTGCTGCAAGCAATACACCTGCGATACCGAACAAAATTGTTTTTTTCATAGAATGTATATAATTTTTAATGAAAGGGAATGAAGCTGTACAGCGTATTCATTGTTCCTTGTACTTTACTATACGCAGTATGCTTCATTTTTATTTCACTGCATTCTTTGGAATCGCCCCATGCCACCATTCATTTTATTCATACCGGGCATCCATGGCCGAATTTCTGTTGCGGTAAACGAATGATCACTCGTACGATTTCCAATAATTTTTACTTGAGATTGTGGAGTAAGTGTAGCACGCGAACGAATGGTTGTTTCACCGGTTATCAATATTGTCCATTGTTTTTGATCCCAATCAGACAACACCATACTATCAGCATTCACTGAAATAATGGTTCCAGAAATAAGGCCGGCATCTGGCTGTGACCAATACTGTTGCGCACGCTGCGTGGAATGTTGCAATACGGGAAACGCTCTGGTGAGCACCTGTTCAACACGCTGACTGATTTGCAAAAAAGAAGATGTAAAACCCAGTACTATGCTAAACCCAACAACAGCACATAGCACCCAATACCAGGCGGTTTTATATCCATTTTTTGTTCGTTTAAATTCAGTGTGCACAAGAAATGTAATACCACACACCACTACGCACCATACATACGGAATTGCTGTTATAAACACTATAACATGTTTCCGTGCCTGCCATACTGAAAAAACTTCTTCTTGAATAAAAAAATCAATAATCATTCCCATACTTACAGCACTCACCACAACACCAAAAACAATACCGCACCACAACAACAATTCACGCAAACGAAATACCCAACGTGGTTTTGGTGATAATTTCCGCTCTGTAATTTTTTGTGTAATTTTTTTAGAAATGCTTTCCATATGTTTTGAGTAATTGATTTTTGAATTGCTGTTTTGCTCTACGCAAGAGTGTACCAACAGTGCTAGTCGGCTTTTTTAATATATCGCTTATTTCTTCATACCCATACCCTTCTATATAAAATAATTCCAATACCTCTGAATATTTTAGCGGTAAATCATGCATAATGGCATTTACCTGAGCATTCATTTGTTTTGTGTCATACTGATCACTTCCACTGCTATATTCACTCACCAATCGATCCACTTCATCTATATCTAATTGCACTACAGCCAACCTATTTTTATGCTTACGCCAAAACGAAACAACCTCATGATGCGCAATGCTATACAGCCACGCACGAAAAGATTTTCCGTGTTCAAACGAATTCAAATGAACGAATGCTTTAATAAACACATCTTGAATAATATCTTCAGCATCTTGCGTATTTACAGAAGAAATACGCTGAACATAGCGCAATAATCGATGCTCGTATGTTTTAACGATGCATTCATACGCATCCGGATTTTGTAACGCGTTTTCTATGCATGTTTGTTCATCTACAACAGGCTGGTTGAGCATATATAGTATACTACGCAAAAAGAAGGCATTTTATTTCAAATTATTGAAATTGTGTAAATAAACGATACGCACCAATACCGCCTTTCATATTAATGAATGTGTATTGTGGGAAAAGTGGTGTGAGTTTTTTCTGCATCATGCCCGATGTGCCTCCTGAATGGCAATACAATGCAAAGACTGTTCCATCAGGGTATTTGTTTTGAAACAATTCATTAGAAATAGGAACAGAACCAGGGATAGGGTCAGCAATCATGTCAACAAGTATAACCTGTTTTCCCTCTTTTTCCATTTCAGCTTTTTTTGTTTCAAATTCTTGCCATGTCCATACTACTGAATTTTTACCCTCAATAGAACAGCTGTTTTTTGTAAAAAATGAAAATATATCCATACAGATAAATTAAAATGGTGCGAATATACAATTACAAAAATAAACTTGCTAACTCTAACATTATATCATATCATATAGAAAATTGCTCAATATCTCTTCATAATGCTATATAAAGAATCATTAAATATATTAATATATATGTCCGAAAAATCACTAAAAAGAGGGAGGCTGGGCTCTAAGTCTAAGGAAAAAGCATTTGCACTCATGTCAAGTGCACTATTAGCGGGCAGTGATGTGCATCTGCCGTCTGACATGACTACAGCCGAAGCGGCGCAACCAGCAAAAACAATACACCCAGAAAAACCAACATCTACAACTCTTGAGAGAAAAATAGAAAAGGAACCGAGAGAAAAAGGTTCGTTGGTTGTGGTAATAAGTTATGAAAAAAATATCAAAATGAATTATGACAGGTTAACAACTCCATTAATAGATGCTTTACAAAACGCTAAAATTCCACAAGCTATAAAAGTAGTTGTAACGTACTCTACTCCTGATGGTAGTGCTGTCAGACAAGAGGCTTACCCAATATTAAAAATGAAAGGAAGTGAATTCAAGGGAGAAGATTTAAAAAAAATAATGGAGAAACATGGTCCGGGTAGTCTAGGTACAGTAGATGTACAATATAATTTGAATATAGCGCAGTGGACAATGAATGGTTTAGAAGCCGAAACCCCCGGGGAACAATGTAATATGCTATTATCTATTATGCCGACTACTACTGATATCAGGGATCAAGTGATGAAAAGTTCCAGAGAAAGTACCAAAGATTTTTTGGCCGTTGTGCAACTTGAACCGGCACCAAGTGAACCAACTCGTAATATTAAAATTCCAATAACATCTAATCCTGAAAAGAATATGGAGTATCTAAAAGCAACAGCTGATAATCTAGGTGCTGCTGTAAGGTATCTTTTGCGGGAATGGGAGAGTCAATGCACAGATTCAGCTCATTGAAATTGTGTAAATAAACGATACGCACCAACAGTATGTATTTGTAACAGTCAATCTGGAAACGGCAATGCTCATCATCACATCCGAACATGATGGAATGATAGATGAAATCTTACGTCAACCATTCCCTTACACACTCTGAAGGTGGTACGGTTCTATTGCAAAGTTAGCCACTATGGATTACCCTCTGTTAAAAACTATTTAAAAATTTAATAAAGCTTGTTGAAAAGCATTTAAACTAGCTGGTGAAGAATTAATTCGCCAATCACATTCTTTGTTCATATTAAACCAATAGAACGCCTGAATTTGACTATAATTACTGCTCCCTAACTGATTAAAAACATCAGTAATCCAAGCGGATTTGGCTTGCCCTGAACTATCATCACAAGATGATAATTCACCGATCATGACAGGTTTGCTGCCAAAAAAAGCTGAATGGTCAATAAATGTATGATAGATATTATAAAAAATATCACCAAACCACTGAGTAGGTTGATTATCATTATTTGACCAATTATACCCATCCGTACAAAGCCAATCTACATATTGAGCGCCTGGGTAATATTTTTTGACTGTAGTGAAATCTGATGGTGTACTATTTGGACACCAGACAAATTGCACATTATCGGCATCAACTTGTTGAAATATATTGTGAACATGTCGAAACGCTGCCACATAACGTTTGGGTTGATCTTGCCACGGATACCATTCTGAACAATCTGTTTGGCCTTGACAATTATCATAACGATTATCTTGAATCATTTCGTGAGCAAAACGCAAATATAATGGCTTGTTCCAATTTTTTACATCTGTAGCATATTGTTTGAGATAATGATCATATTTACCAATACTAATATCTGATAAAGATACCCAGGGTTCTAGCGTTAATTGCACTGAACGATTGTCTACAGCAGTATCTAAAGCGGTGCTCGGAAAATTTGGTTGATTACTAGTTGTAGTACCAAAACCTTGATACCATGAAACCGAATCAAGTGGATGCTGAGCAAGAGTTTCAAAATCATTAATGATAGCAGCAGTTGGTGGATTTTCTCCCACAAACGCACCGACAGCTATCGAAGAGGTTGTGAGTTGCGGTTGTGTTTTGCGTGGCTTTTTATCCTGCGCAGATGTTGGCAACACAGCGATAAAACAAAATAGCAATAAAACAAGATAAATGAAATGTATTTTTCTAAAAGACAATTTATGCCGCATCATTCATTCCAGAATATAGAAGTGTAGAGATATAGTCAAGTTTTAACCCTTGAGGATGAAAAATGCATTCCATCGATTTATATACCTATCAAGTGAGATGAACCTCCCTGCGGCAAGACTGCAGGGTATCAGATGAGATATGATTAATGAAAACCTGAAGGCTTTCAAACTTTCCCTTCAAGGAACTCTGTGGCAAGACCACAGAGATATGCTGTAATATCAACTTTTAATCTATTGAATATACAAACCATGGTTTTATACTCGTTCCTCTTTTAAGAGAATACATGTAGAAAATTGGTAATCGGGCAGGATGAATGCTATCCCATGTACTGCTGTTATACGTCATAAATATACAGTCAGCAAAATGTTGTTCGATACTATTCTTTTCTAGTTGATTTTGCAGATAATATAATTTTGCCCCCAGTTGAATATCATTGTTTTTTTGAAAATGTTTTTCGCTTGAAGAATAGAATACATCTGGAATATCAGTATCTGCTATTTTGTGAGCTACCTGTAACAGTGTTTCCTCTTCATATGGAACAAGCTCACTCATGAGTATTATTTCAATAAAATTATATTTCGCGACTAACGTGCGTACTGAATTAAAATATTCCTGAATTGCTACAGTGGAATACCCATTCAGCTCTGCATGCGTATCTGTAAATACAAGTATTAATTGAATACCCGGATTATATATCTGCTGTATTGGTTTCAACATATCATTGACATACTGCAAGGCAATATTTTCTATATCACTAATACTATTTCGATCCCCTTTTCCCCAATACATAACAAATGAAATGGGTTTATTTTCTATTATCTGTTTCAAAATCAGTTCATTAATTTTTTCTTCAGTATTCGGTTGTTCGCGTTTATATTTCCGTGTATTAAATGTATCTAAAATTGTTTTTGCTAAACGGGCATCTGCTTTTTCTGTATCGGTTTTATTTACCGTTGTTCGTTTTTGATTAAATGTAGCTTTTGTATAACCATATTTTACATATTCTCGAAAATAATAGAGCTCTTCTTTTGTTTGAAGATTCCATTGAGGACACTTCTTCGTGGAATGAGCAAACTCCTCATCAGTAATCTGCTTTGTTACAATGTCGTAAAACAATCCACCAATCCGTTGATTTCCTTTAAAGCCAGCTCCTTCACTGAGCACCACTTTATCGCGATTATAAATAGATGATGGCAATCGATCGCTCATCGCTTTACGCAAAATATACTTTGTAATTGTTTTATTGCTTGTTTTTCGTAGCTTCAACCCACCAGATAATTGCAATACGTATTCTACAAGATGTTTATCCAAAAACGGTACGCGCACTTCTGTGGTAAATGCCATGGAAATACGGTCAACTCGTTGGAGTTGTGTTCTGTGTAAGTCTTGTAGAAAATGAAGAACTGTTTGTTCAATTTCTTCTTCAGTAGAACACGTCGTGAATTCAGGATACCCGGCAAATAATTCATCGGCACCTTCTCCACAGAAAATAACTTTAAAACCTGCCTCAGCAGCTGTTTTGGCAATATAATACGACACAGCTGCTTGACGAATCATATTTGGTTCAAAACTTTCTGTTATGTGAACAATCTCGGAAATATGTTTTACCAGCTCCTCTTCTGATGGCGGAGTTTGAACAATATACGGAATAGTGTTTTCTTCACAATATTGAACAGCAAAATTTCTATCTGTCGATTGTTCATTCCCAAGTATAATGGCTGTAACGTTATTATGAAATTTTCTTGCTGTGGCGAGTATTGCCGTACTATCAATTCCACCACTCAAATATACAGCAATTGACAAATCAGTTTGTACGCGTATACGAACAGAATGATCAATTAATTCTCTGATATTTTTAATTGCTTCTTTTTCGGTAATATTCTTATTGATCGTGGTAGGCAGAAAAAAATACTGTTGCAAT
>DATDUS010000061.1:0-3677 GCA_035290285.1 Patescibacteria group bacterium | reverse complement strand
AGCGAGATGACCAGGAGCAGACTGAGAGCGAGAGAAGACAGACGAGCGTACGAGAACATAACACCTCCACATAAGTGGTTTGAAGCAGCGAGGAGCCCGGTACTCACCACTCCACGATTTTGGTTGAGTAACAGAATTGATACCCGGGAATTTCTTCACATGTATTTGTGATGTGTAGAAATTTCCAAGTAGCAAGTTATTGAATTTTGAGTGAGAAAAAAAGAGCGCTTGTTCCTCCTTGTTGTATTCGGTTTGTGTATTGCACTAGTAGTTAATGCACGAGAGAGAAAAGTGTTGCCACTCTCTCATCCTCTTGCTTATATATATACGTTTGAAGGGAGTAAAATGTGACAACACTATAGATAATGTATGAGAAAGTAAAATGCTGCGCGCTGTGAAAAAATGAAAAATGAGTTTATAAAAATATGTTTTTCATACACCTATTCAATACAGAAAAAAGATGTATTCAAAACATATTTTGGATCCCTGAAGAGTTGTAAAAAATCTGCCGAAGTGATGAAGCAGCCACTAAAGGAGAAAAGAAATAAAAAAACACCCACCCTGAAAGTTATTAGGGTAATGCAAGGGCGCGGCACGTAGAGTCAACTTGTTGGTTCACACTATCATTTTTGAGGTATTCCTCCATACTCTTGGTTTTAGTATTGAAATAGTATAAATGTCCTTTCAGTTCTTTATTACAGGCAACGAGGTCGGTAACGCCATCGCCAGTCTGGTCACCAATCAGCACCAAATCGTAAAATCCAATCATTTCTTGAGGTTGGCCAGTATATATGTAGGACACATTGTTTACCAATAAACGAACACGCCCACGCATAATGCCGGTTACGTCGCTATAACATTTATCTACTGTTGCGGTGTCTGTTGCTGTTCCATCACCGCTCAAATCTTGATTCAGCGCTGCACTCGGGGCACACCAACCTGGTCCAGGAATATTTGGTGCTCCGCCTGCATACAGCGCGCCGGCAGTCAGTAACGCCACAGAGCTTAAAAGAAGAGAAAGAAGAATAGTTTTGCGTTTTTTCATAATGCTATAAAGTAAATAATGAAAATATGTATGAATACATTGAATGCACTTATCTGGCAGAGGCAGCCTCTACGCCTGGGAGGTGCCGTGTGTGTGAGGAGGTAAGTTCACACACAGCACTTCTCAAGCGCAAATTTCAAAATTAGGCACAAAGGAGCGAACAGCATAACAGCTTCCCAAAAGCGCAGCAATGCCTTTTTCCACAGAAGAGAGAAAAAGAGTAATAAAAATAAGGGTTCGGCCATAGCTAACTTCCCCCTCTCATTTTTCTATACGCTTCACATCACTTTTTTGTGACGCAGTTGCACTATACTTAACGTATGAGGAAACAAAATGTTACATAATTTACAAAACATCTTTAAATTTCCTATGTATTTGCTAAACGCTCTTTTTTTTGCTTCAATATACACAACCACCCTCAAATAGTTATTAATAAACGAAAAAATGAAAAAGAAAGAAAAAAGTCTTATTTTATTTGAGGAGTCACCTGTACGTCGTGTATGGGTGGAAAAAGAGGAAAAATGGTATTTTAGCGTGGTTGATGCCGTCGCTATTTTGTCAGGAACAGATCGGCCACGAAAATATTGGAACGATCTAAAAATGAAGTTAATAGAAGAGGGGAGTGAAGTGTCCGAAAAAATCGGACACTTGAAAATGGTAGCGCCAGATGGCAAAATGCGCTTGACTGACATTGCTAGTGTTGAGACATTATTACGCATCGTGCAAAGCATCCCTTCAAAAAAAGCTGAGCCATTCAAACAATGGCTTGCAAAAGTTGGGTATGAACGTTTGCAAGAAACAACTGATCCTGAACGTGCGTTGAACCGCGCACGTAGGCACTGGCAAGAAATGGGTCGCAGCAAACAATGGATTCAGCAACGCATGCTTGGGCAAGAGACACGCAATAAGCTTACGGATTATTGGCAAGATCACGGTATTCAACAGCAGAATGAATATGCAGCACTCACAAATATTATTCACAAAGAGTGGAGCGAGCTGACAGTAGCAGAGCATAAAAAATTGAAAAATCTCAAACAAGAAAATTTGCGCGATCACATGAGTGATGCGGAATTAATTTTCACAGCGCTCGCTGAACTTTCTACGAGAAAAATTGCTGAGAGTGAGAAAGCAGAAGGATATACGCAAAATGCCAAATCAGCAAAACAAGGCGGCACAATTTCTCGCAATGCACGCAAACAATTGGAAGCAAAAACAGGCAAAAAAGTGGTAACGAATAAAAATTTTTTACCAGCTGCCTCAAAATTAAAGCAATTAAAAGGAAAAAAGCAGTAATTATATTGTGTATTACGCATAAGGCCAGATACAGATTATTGACACAAAAACAGAAAAGATGGTATCATTCTGTATGATACTGGCCCAAAAATAAAACAATCGGGATTCAGTATTGTAAGATAACAATTAAGTAAAACTGCAATGTCAGTATTAAGCGATCAACAGTTCGTCGAAACAGTTGTCCGAGCAATCGTAGACAACCCAGACGCTGTATCTACAGAACGTAGAACCGATGAAATGGGTGTATTGATTACACTCACCGTCGACCCGAAAGATTTGGGTCAGGTTATCGGCCGTCAAGGCGCAACCGCAAAAGCTATTCGTACCTTATTGCGTGTTGTAGGAGCAAAGAATCAAGCACGTGTTAACCTCAAAATTAATGAACCAGAGGGTTCACGTCCTCCAAGACCTCAGCAAGAAATGGCACAACCACAAGCACCAGCAAACACTTCTAGCGCTATCGATAACTTGGATATTTAATCTTCAGGAAACACATAAAAGCCCGCCTTTTTGGCGGGTTTTTTGATTGCCATACTTCAAAGCAGAGTGTATACTTATTATTATGGTAAACGAATACCCACAGAGAACAGAAAGAGATTTTACAGAGTCATGGCGTGCTGAATTTTCTGCCGAAAAGAGTATTCAACGTATTATGGCGGCAATTCAAAGAATAGAACAGGTTCTTCGTCCTAATCAAGAATACAAAATAACAGAAAAAGGAGTAACTACAGACAATATTGAAACAGCTACGAAACGTGTTACAGAGAGAAAAAGTTTGGATTGGAGTATTGATTTTAAGGTATTTACGCGATTGTTACAGGAGTATGGCAAACAAAATCCTCAGGCATTAGAAGAGTTATTTTGTGATCAATTATATCACGGTCTTCCTCATGCAGAAGAATTATCACGTATAGCAGCATCTCACTATCAGTTAGAATTTTTTCAACAAGCTGCAACACCAGAGCAAAGCGCAGAATTTGTTCGTAATATTCAAGAAGCAGCAACCCAATTTATTGAAACATTTCGAACTTATAATCCCAATGTATTGCAACAGACACCTATTGAGCAACAGGTCATTTCTTCTGAATCTGAATGGGAATCTTTTCTTCAGGAAGTAGCAAAAAAAAATAATCGACAAGCCAGAAATATGAATTTTGGAATAGGGACCGGTGCCTTTGAAAAGGAGGGAATAGATAAATTAAGAATGGTACACAGCCCTCTGGTGAATAAACATCTTCTTGTACAAACACCAGATTTTGCCATGGATCTTGTAGCTCATACTATTATGCCAGAACTGACATCAACCAGTAGTTCGGTTAAAAGCACAGCCCATGCATTA
>DATDUS010000060.1:0-2171 GCA_035290285.1 Patescibacteria group bacterium | reverse complement strand
ACACTTGTCGATGCCTTATTGCGACAATCTCAAACAGAATTAAATAAAAAAGCTACTGCAAATGATTTGATCATGGATAGCAATGAGCTTGAAAAAGAGCGAGGAATAACTATTTTTTCTAAAAATGCATCTGTTCGTTGGAATGACGTAAAAGTGAATATTATTGACACGCCGGGTCATGCTGATTTTGGTGGTGAAGTAGAACGGGTGCTCGAAATGGCTGATGGTTGTTTATTAGTGGTAGATGCAAAAGAAGGTCCAATGCCACAAACGCGTTTTGTATTAAAAAAAGCGTTGGAAATGAAACATAAAATAGTTGTTATTATTAATAAAATTGATAAACCAGGCGCCAATCCTCAAGAGGCTCTCAATAAAACATTTGATTTATTTATTGATTTAGGAGCAGATGATTCCACTGCCGATTTTCCTGTATTATATGCTTCTGCAAAACAGGGTAAAGCGGGCAATGCGCCCGATCTTTCAACGATGAATGATATCTTCCCTATTTTTGATGCCATTTTACAATACATTCCGGCTTCAGCGGGTAATGAAACAGCACCATTACAACTTTTGGTAACCACTATTGGTGCCGATGATTTTAAAGGACGCATTGCAACAGGCAGAATACGAAATGGCATTCTTCATGCTGGTCAAGAAATTATGCATATTAACCGAGAAGGAGCAATGAAAAAATATCGACTCATGTCGTTAATGACCTTCGAAGGGCTGGGACGCGCTGAAGCACAAATAGCGCAAACAGGAGACATTGTAGCCATTGCGGGCATTCCTGATATCAATATTGGTGAAACAATTGCAGATCCAACGACACCCGTTGCTCTTCCCGTTCTTCACATTGACGAACCCACTGTTAAAATTACTATTAGTATCAATGATTCTCCCTTTGCTGGAACAGAAGGACAATTTAGTACTTCACGCCAAATTCGTGAACGTTTGTTCAAAGAATTGGAAACAGATATGGCATTGCGCATTGAAGAAAACAATACTGGTGATTGGACAATTTCGGGTCGTGGAGAATTACACCTTGCAATTTTTATTGAACGCATTCGACGCGAAGGATATGAATTTCAAGTTTCACGACCACAAGTAATTACCAAAAAAATTGATGGAAAAACCATGACTCCTTATGAACGATTATGGGTTGAAGTACCTGATGCATATGCAGGAGCCGTTATTCAAAATCTAGGAAGTCGTCAAGCAGAAATGCAACGCATGCAATCAACAGACGGTATTTCTTCGTTAGAATTTATTGTTCCAACACGTGGGTTATTTGGTTACCGAAATGAATTTTTAACAGAAACAAAAGGGTTGGGCATCATGAACTCAGCATTTGAAGACTATAAACAAGATCCTGGAAAATGGAAGGAACGCGATCGAGGATCACTGGTTGCGTTTGAAAATGGCACAACCAATATGTACGGACTAATTAATGTTCAAGGTCGCGGAACATTATTTTTTGGTCCGGGTATACCCGTATACAAGGGCGAAATTGTCGGACAAAATTGCCGAAAGGAAGATTTAAACGTGAATGTATGTAAAGCAAAACAACTCAGCAATATGCGCTCAAAAGGAGATGGTGTTGATGAACATTTTAAAACTCCAAAAGTGATTGGTTTAGAAGATGCATTGGAATATATTGCAGATGATGAATTGGTTGAAGTAACACCAAAAAATATCCGAATGAGAAAAAAAACATTAGATCCTATTTTTGCAAAAAAACAAGCTCGCGGTATTAAAGATTAAATTGGAGCTTTAGGATGTGTTCGCTTTCAGAACCGCTTGTGTGCCCCTGCGAGGCACACTGCGCTCTCCACTCGGCCTCGCTCGTCTCGCCGTTTCACGGTTCGACACCGTGCCCGCTTTGGCCTCCTGACGTTCTGAAAGCCGAACACTTCCTCGCTCTGCTTAGTGCGTCGTCACCCGCTCAAATAATGCGATTGCAAGAGCGTGGCTTATATTTAATGATTCTAACTGTATGGTGTGTTGAATAAAAACTGATGTACCTTTTATTGGTAATTGTATTCCCTTTCCTTCAGAACCAGCTATGAGCAATATATCAAATTGCAATTTTGATAATTCTGTAACATCAATGGCTGTATGTTGTGCATGTGTTGGCTTTTCCAGTCGATAGATTGGGCGTTTATAAGTATCTA
>DATDUS010000059.1:0-2918 GCA_035290285.1 Patescibacteria group bacterium | reverse complement strand
ATTGATGAATTAGATACCATGTTTGGTTCCAGGCTTGTTATGGCAAAACGTGTGTATTATCAAGCAGAACAAGGGTTTACTTCGACATTGCCATTGTGTCTTGATGATCTGAGTATTGCATTCAATATGAATTCGTCACCGTGCGCTTCTTCATTTCCGTTTATCTCTTCTGATCTTACTTCAGATGATGGCATTATGTATGGAGTCAATCGTCATAATGGCAGTTTGATTATTTTTGATCGTTTTTCTCTTCAAAATGCTAATGCAGTGGTATTTGCTACTTCTGGTGCGGGCAAAAGTTATACGGTCAAATTAGAGGTTCTCCGTTCGTTGATGTTGGGTGTGGATGTTATCATCATCGATCCGGAAAATGAGTATAAGCATCTTTCTGATTCTGTGGGCGGATCTTATATTAATATTTCATTAAATTCCCAAGTAAAAATTAATCCGTTTGATCTGCCAAAACCCGTAGGTGGAGCAGATCGTCCTGCTGATATTATTCGTTCAGCGGTGATCACCATTAAAGGAATGCTTCGCATTATGTTAGAGAAGGTGACAGCAGCAGAAGATTCTATTTTAGATCGGGCGCTCATTGAAACGTATGCGAAAAAAGATATTACTCCGGATAGCGATTTGTTGACGGTCGAACCGCCACTTTTAACTGATTTTATTAGTATTTTAGAAGGATTTGAGGGCACAAAAGATATGGTGATTCGTTTAAAGAAATATACTGAAGGAACATTTGCAGGTTTGTTTACGACACCAACGAATATTGATACCAAGAATCAATTAACTATATTTTCTGTTCGAGATCTTGAAGATGAATTAAGGCCTCTTGCGATTTATACGATTGTGAATTACATTTGGAATACAGTTCGTTCAGAATTAAAAAAACGCATACTTGTTATTGATGAAGCTTGGTGGTTAATGCAGAATGAAGATTCCGCAAAATTTATTTACGCTTTGGTGAAACGATGTAGAAAATATTATTTGGGTGTAACGACCATTTCTCAAGATGTGAATGATTTTTTGCGTTCGCCATACGGTGCAGCAATTGTCACAAATTCTGCAATGCAAATGCTTTTGAAACAATCATCTGCCGCTATTGCCAATGTGCAAAAAACATTCATGCTCACCGACGGGGAAAAATATTTGTTGTTAGAAGGTTCGGTTGGGCAAGGTATTTTTTTTGCAGGCGCAAAACACGTTGCTATGCAAGTAGTTGCTTCTCCTATTGAAGATAAAATAGTGACATCAGATCCGCGACAGTTACTTGAAATCGAGGAAAGTAAAAAAGAATTCCAATCTCAATTCCAATCAACATAATTTATTGAAATCGTATGCAAAAACCTTTAAAAATTGCCCTTATTGTGACTGTCATTATTTTCGTCGTGGCTGTTATTGGAGGTGGATATTATTTAAAAACAACACGAACATCCGAAAATACTCAAAACAATCAAAATTCCTCACAAACCAATAATAACTCAAACAGTCTACCGAATGAAAATGATAATACAAATGCGATCAATACTACTCCTCAACCATCGCCATCTGAAACACCGCAAGTTGTGAAGAATGAAGAAGACGCAGTATTGCGTCTTGCTCGAGTATTTACAGAACGTTATGGTAGCTATTCAAATAGAAGCAATTTTGAAAATATTATTCACCTCGAACCATTCATGACTGAAAGCTTTCAAAAAGAGTCATTACAATTTATTGAGGATCATGCTCAAGATGGTATGGCGGAAGAATTTTATGGCATTTCTACCACAGCCGCATCCTTGACCGTTGATCAGTTTACAAAAGAACAATCAGCAACAGTGAATATTGCTACTCGTCGAGTAGAAAGTCGGTCAAATCAAGATCGTCGCATTTTTAGTCAAGATGCAATAGTCGAATTGTTATTTGTTTCCGGTAATTGGAAAATAAATGGGTTTACATGGAAATAAATTGATTATGGAAGCATACTTCCACAAGTCAACTGTACTACCCGCATTATCCTATAATAAAACATGATATGGGCATGCCTATCAAACAACAGAAAAGTATGCCTTCGCAAGATGCTCAAGTACAGCAGATTACCGCTTCTTTGAATCAGATGTTGCAAAACGAATCGTTTAGCAAGGTGATTGCAAATTCTCTCTCTCCCGCAATTCAAAAGAGTCTAGAACAAGCGATGCGTCAATTATGGAGTGCAATGCAAGACGCCTCTGTCGACACTCAGCAGTCTGTGCAAGAAACGACATCACCATCACAGCCTGATAATGTGATTCCGTTTAGTCGGCGTCACTCTGCACATTCACAGTCAACAGAAGATTCGGAAACACCTGTGTCAAAACAACAAACATTTGTCAATAAGCCAGTTGAGGACAACAATGATACAGATGAACAAACGGCAGAAAATACCGAAAAGGGTGAGCAAAGTGTATCTCCTAAGAAAATACCAAAAAAATCAACAGGTTCTCAACAGGCGATAGCAGGACAACCGTCTAGGGATAATCTTCCATTAGCAGACGCAGAAAAAAATACAGAAGAGAATCAAAATGATGCAGATGAATCACCACAAGAAAACGAGAACACAGTGGAAGGAGAAGATGAAGGGAGTGCTCAGTCAGAAGAAGCTGAATCAGGCTCAACACAAGGTGCGACACCATCAGAAGAAGCAGAAGATCAGCAGCAAACTGAAAGACCAGAAGAAAATGGTCAGGAAGAAGAACAAGAGCAACAAAATGAAGAGCAAGGCGATACAGAATCAAATCAAGAAGAAACAGAAGATGGTGCGCAAAATCAAGAGGCATCACCCCCGAGTCAAAATGAAGGTGGTGCAGAAAACGAGCGAGAATCGCAAAATGCTGCGAATCTTCATCGTGAACAACAAGCAGATCGGCAACAAAAAGGCGAAGAAACAGAAGAAGACG
>DATDUS010000058.1:0-7046 GCA_035290285.1 Patescibacteria group bacterium | reverse complement strand
AGCCAATACGTATGGAGTATTCTACAACTGATATTTCTACTGAATATGAAAGTATAAACGATGGTTCTGCAACTGAGATGACACTTCATGCGTATAATAACAGCGTTGTACCAGTTCCCTTTATGCGCGCTTCAGTTCAATTAAATGCTTCTGAAAAAGCGTATGCATCAACCGCAGCAGGTGATTTTTTCCCATTCACTTCTGCTGTTATAGATGGTGTGCTGCATAGTTATGTTGAATTGTCGCTCGGTACATATGAAACGCAAGATATGATTGTAAAAGAACGAACGCGCATGTTAACAAACGTTGCAAATCAAGTAGACAATACTGGTCATATTACTTTTTCAGAATTACCAACAGCAGCATCAACAGAAACAGACCTTTCCGCAGTATCTGAAACTACAGCAACTATTCAAATGCACGCATGGGATGGTAGTCAAGATATGCGTACTTGGACTGAAACAACCTCAGCAAACTCATCCACTACCTATTCCATTACCAATTTGTATCCAGAGCGACAATATACTGTTTGGGTGAAAGGTAAAGTGGTTGATCGTATTGCAACAACAGCTCAGGGTGTAACACAATTTTCATATAAATCACCAGCAAAAGTGCGTAAATTTCGTTTAACAATAGTAAAAAAACGTATAGCAAAACAAGCGGCATTTCTTCCAGCTCAAGAAGGCGGTTCTCATGTTCGTGTGTA
This sequence comes from Patescibacteria group bacterium, assembly GCA_035290285.1. GTDB lineage: Bacteria > Patescibacteriota > Patescibacteriia > UBA9570 > XYC2-FULL-38-9 > DATDUS01. The sequence goes on along the minus strand of DATDUS010000058.1, from coordinate 6,340 downwards.
TAATGACAGTCGTGCACTCCAAGCTTTTATGGCATATGATAAAACCATTATTGGCGGGTTTGAATCACACTGGGGAGATATCGATGGAGATCAAAAAATGGAATTACTTGTTGTTCCAATAAACGGGACTAGAGCACCTTTAAAAATTTTTGATGATACTGGTGAAGAGCTCGCATCAATTTTTCCTTTTGGTGAACAATTTGAGGGCGGGATAGTAGTAGTAACAGGAGATATCGATAATGATGAAAAAGAAGAAATTATTGTTGGACCACAATCTGATTATCGTTCTACCATGCATGTGTATACCTATAATGGAGAATTACAACAAATAGAAAAAATACAAACACTTCAAGCATTTAAAGATACCCAGTATACAGATGGTCTTATGTTACAGGCAGGAGACATCAATGGCAAACGAGGAATGGAAATAATTATTGCTCCACGCAGCACAAAACAGATCATACGCGTGTATCGTTGGTCACCTTCTCAACAGAAGTTACGCTCTTGGAAAAAATATAGACCATTTACAATAGACGATCAAAATGCGACAGCAGGTTTTTCTATTGCAACCGGAGATGTGAATTTTGATGGAAAAGAAGAAATTGTTCTGGGTTCGCTGTCAGGAGATAGTCGTATACAAGTGATTGCATACAAATCTAAAAAACAACGATTGAAGCAAATTTCATCCATATATGCATTTGGCAAACAATTTTCTGGAGGAGTTTCTCTTGAGGTTGGGAATATACGTAAAAATGCAAAAGATGAAATAGTAGTTGTAGGGAAAACAAATGCAACATTGCAAAATAAAATAAAAGTGTATAGCATCAATGCAAAAAATAGATTGATTCATGTGTCATCTGTGCGTCCATTTGGCAACATTGTTGATGGTGGCATTGCACTGTCTCTTATTGATATTGATGGGGATGATAAAAAAGAGTTAGTGACAGCACGCAGCAGAGGTGCTTCTGATGTGCACATTTTTGAACCAAGAGGTGGAAAGAAAATGAGAGAGCTTGCAAATTTTACCGTATATGATAATTCATATGAATCTGGATTAACGATTAGCAAATAACATATAATAAAAATCTATGAATATTGAACGTTGGGAACAAATTAAAACACTTATTCATACACAATATGAAATTGAATATGAAGAAGTAGAAGATTTGCCTGAAAATCTTGGTACAATGGAAGTGATTGAATTTGTTGGGCCATTAGGTCCAATGCGCGTGGAATATGCAACAAAGCAGCGCCAAATAGGCAGAAAAGTGATTGCTTCAACGCGAATTGGAAGTACAGCGCACGAAGAAATTTTGCATTCAAAAACAGAGCAAGTGAATTTTTTGAAAGTGTATACATGGAATGAGGAAGAGGAAGATTGGGAAGAAGTACAGAAAAAAATTTTTGAATAGAACGTTTTATGATTTTTGCACACGGTCCATTTGGATTTTTATCATCGTTTCTTACTAAACCGCTTTGGTCAAAAGTTTCAAAAAAGCATCGTAAAAATAGTATGTATTGGTCGATGGCATTTGGAATACTGGGAGGATTATTCCCAGACATTGATCTTTTTTATTATTATCTATTTAATGCTTCTGCTTCACATCGTGGATTTATTACGCACACGCCTTTTCTGTATCTCTCTATTGCTTTTGTATTAATTGTGGTGTTTTGGCTGATAAAGAAACCCATAGGATATATCAGTGTACTTGCATATACATCCGGCGCTCTCAGTCATCTGCTTGCTGATTCCATTGGTGCACAGATTCAATGGTTGTATCCTTTTTCACATCATTTTTATGGAATTTCCAGTTTTTCTCATGAGTTTATTACGAGCAATGCATTATATTTGAATTTTTTGTTTGAAGGGATAGTATTTTTTTTCTTTTTTTATGTATTAATTCGTTTATTTTCAAAACGCCGCGTCGTACAGTATGTATTGATTGGAGTATTATTGCTTACATGGATGAGTGCGACCACAATAATAACATATGGGAATCAATATATATATCACGGAAAAATAGTTATTCCATATAATGATAATGATGCAGATCGAATACCAAATTATCAAGATCGCGATATGGATGGTGATGGAATCAATAATATTGATGATTTAGATAGTGATCAAAATGGAAAAAGCAATGTTGAGGAAATGATTGAGCATGCAGAAGAATTTACCAACGTTTGGTATGACAAAACAGAAGGAGGATTTCTACAAATTCCAGCTCGATTAGGATTAGTAACAAATGATGATATTGTCCGACGACTGTATGCCACTATTGGTATTTTTGTTACGACCGAAATGCAAGCAGATTATCAGCAAAATTTTGATGGATATATTTTATCACCGGCAGAGACGAATTTTGATCGAAATAATATGAATATTTACACATGGCTTTCGCATATTGGTCGATTAGAAACTGAAGAATCTTTCACAGCAGGCAGAAATCAAATAGGTGATATTCTTTTTTTTGAAAATGGGCACATCGGGATTGTGAGTGGATTCACAAATATGGGAGAAGATCAAATTCTTGATGTACATGTAAAACGAGGTATTGCAGAGGTATCAATGAATCAAATTATTCAGTGGGAAGGAAAACCAATAGCACGAGGGAAAATGCTAAACTCCGACCCATTATTTCAAACAATCTTAGAATAATAGTATCAATAATCCATAGAGCAGGAATGTACAAATAATGCCGAACAGTGCGCCAATGATTACTTCAATCATACGATGTCCAAGTCGTTCTTCCAAATGATTTGGGAGTTTAAGATGTTGTCGCTCTTCCTCTGGAAGCGTGTGAATAAGACGATTTAATACTTTTGCATGAAAACCTAAAGACCACCGAATTCCGATGGCATCACGAATAAACACAAGGGCAATAAATGTTGTTACAGCAAACAGCGGCGAAGTAAATCCTGCTAATAAACCAACAACTAAATCTAATGACACAAGTCCAGCAGTATGAGCAGAAGGCATGCCTCCATAACTATTAAATCTCTTCCATTGCAAGCCATGTTGGGGAAATTCCAATGCAATCTTTACCATTTGTGTTATAATCACCACGATAATTGGAATGAATAATATTAAAACGTGTTGTGTCATATTCATATGAATAGCATTATAGCCATTTTATTCGGAGTCGTCCAAGGCGTGACAGAATTTATCCCTGTTTCTTCATCTGGTCATTTATTAGTATTACATACGTTATTTCCCTCGTTTCAAGTAGGAGATGCCATCGCATTCGATGTAGCACTTCATCTTGGTACTCTTGTGGCAGTTATTTCTTTTTTTTGGAGAGACTGTATTCATTATTTGAGTGGATTTTTTTCTCTGCATCCAAAAAATACAGAACAGCATGAAAGTCGTCGAGTAGCACGATTTCTCTTTCTTGCAGTCATTCCTGCGGGAATTGTTGGGTTATTTTTTGAAGATTTTATTACGCAATATTTGCATTCTACATTAGTGGTGATTATGATGCTTTTTATTATTGCTTGTGTATTTTTTGTTGTAGAGCACTTGTATGCAAAAAGATCTATGCATCATAGAATACAACAAATGAGTTGGATTCAATCATTGTCTATTGGGTGTGCGCAAGTGCTAGCGCTTATTCCGGGCACATCTCGTTCAGGTATTACCATTATTGCTGGTATTTTATTTGGATTACGCAGAGATGAAGCAGCGCGATTTTCTTTTTTAGTATCCATACCGCTGATTTTTGGCGCTGGCTTGAAAAAACTTGCTGATCTTTTTATAATGGGTATTGCCAAGGAAGACCTTCCGATTTTTATTTTTGGTGTTCTTGCTGCTGCAGTAAGTGGATACCTTGCTATTGCATTTTTAATGCAATACCTGAGTAAAAAAACATTAAAACCATTTGCAGCTTATCGTATTATTCTTGCGTGCGTATTGGTCATTTTATTTTATTTTTAATGTATTACTCATGAAAGTTGTTATACGCGCTGGAGGAGTAGGTTCCCGTTTGTGGCCAGTAAGCCGTGAACAGAAGCCTAAGCAGTTTCATGCGCTTACGAGTGAAAAAAGTATGTTAGAAGAAGCCGTTGATCGCGTACGCCCCATTGTTGATTTTGCTGATATCTATATATCTACCAATAAAGAATGTGTACATCTTGTGCAAGAATACATTCAGAACATTTCCGCTGATCATATTATTGTTGAACCAGAACGAAAAGATACGGCTGCAGCAATAGGGCTTGAATCTGTCATTCTTCATAAAGAAGATCCAGAAAGTATTGTGGCAAGCTTGGGGTCAGATCATCGTGTTCGAAGATTTGTAGAATTTCAACGCATGTTACATATTGCTGAAGAATTTATTCGTCGATATCCGAATTATATTATCCCTATAGGAATTCGTCCTACACATCCGGATACGGGATATGGTTATATTCAATGTGGAAAAGTATTAGATACGCTTGAAGGAAAAAATTTGTGGCAAGTGGATCGATTTACAGAAAAACCAGCACTTGAAGAAGCGCGACGTTTTTTAGAGCAGGGTGAATATCTGTGGAATGCAAATATGTTTATTTGGAAAGTTTCTACTATTTTAGAGTTATATAAAAAATTCATGCCAGCAATGTATGAACAATTGATGGAAATTCAGCAGGCTCTCGGTACGAAAGAAGAGCAAAAAGTTATTGATCGCATCTATCCACAAATGGAAAAAATTGCTGTGGACTATGCAATCATCGAAAAAACTACAAAGATTGCTGCGATTTCGGCGGATATTGGATGGAATGACATTGGTGATTGGGCAAGACTGAAAGATGAATTAGCAGAATCAGAACAAGAAAATATTGTGATTGGCGCTGAACATCTGCCCATAAAAACATACAATACTATTGTGTATGGTAATAAGAAAAAAATGATTGTGACGATTGGAATAAAAAATATGGTCATTGTTGATACAGGGGATGCGTTGCTCGTATGTGATAAATATCATTCCGCAGCAGTGAAAGATGTGGTGCAAAAATTGAAGGATAGAAATAAGGAACAATTATTATAATATGTCTTTTCATAAAAAATTTCCCGAATCTTGGAAAATATTGCACTCTGAATATGTATTAAAAACTCCGTGGCTTCGTGTGCGTCGTGATTATTGTGAATTGCCGGATCATTCTGTTATTGATGATTATTATGTCACTGAAGCGCATGATGTTGTTGGCATTGTTGCCATAACACCTGAAAATGAATGTATTGTGAATGCTCAATATAAACACGGCATTGGCGAAGTGGTATGCGAAATACCTGCCGGTTTTATTGAAGAGGGAGAGGATCCGCTGCATGCAGCACATCGAGAATTAGAAGAAGAAACTGGATATACAACAACGCACATGCATCATCTTGCAACGCTAATCGCTTCACCTTCTTCGCAAACGAATCATTATTATATATATTTTGCAGAGAACGCTCAGCCTACAGGGAAGAAAATGCTCGATCCGCGCGAAGAAATTATTAATGAACGTATTCCATTGATAGAGCTGGAGCAGCATATCCGTAATGGACATATCAATGTATTATGGTCTGTTGCCGCAATTCATTTAGCATTGGATTTTTTGCAAAAGAATAATCATAAAAAAATATGAGCAAACGAAATAGTATTATTTTGATTTGCGCATTCGTTTTTATTGGTGGTATCATCGGTGGGATATATTGGAAATATACAGTAGATTCTTCACGTCCTGCTCCTGTCGTTTTGCATGAAGTCAAAATAATGATTCCGGAAGGCTGGGATCAATTTACTATTCAGGATTATTTAAAAAAGCAAGAATTAGACGCAGCAGGTTTTATCAGTGCAGTAGTCAAAGGGGATACACAAGGGGTGTCTGCATTTATTTTTGATGGAAAACCAGAAAAATCATCATTTGAGGGATATTTGTTTCCAGATACGTATTTTGTGTACCGTGAAAATTCTGGAGATCAACTATTGCGCAAAATGCTTGATAATTTTGAGCAAAAAATAACACAAGAGATGCAAGAAAAAATCATACAATCTGGTATGACTTTTTATGAAGTATTGACTTTAGCAAGTATTATAGAAAAAGAAGTAGCCACCCCTACAGATCGCCGTTTGGTTGCTGGTGTTTTTTTGCGACGTCTTGCTGATGAGTATAGGCTTGAATCTGATGCTACGATAAATTATATTACTCGTAAACATACTACTCGCCCAACAGCTCAAGATCTTGCGAATGAATCACGGTATAATTCATATAAATATCCAGGGCTTCCTCCTGGTCCTATTTCAAACCCCGGCTTAGATGCAATTCTTGCTGTGATAGAACCTACTGCTTCAGATTATTATTTCTTTTTAAACACACCAGA
>DATDUS010000057.1:0-9337 GCA_035290285.1 Patescibacteria group bacterium | reverse complement strand
ACGAAAATCCATCAATACTGATCCCATACAACGCACCCGGAACAAACCCATGGGCGCTCGCTTGCTCTGGTGCAATGTCCATGGCCTGAATATTGCTGGCATTTGCACTCAATGCTCCTACGCGTTGCACAGCGCCATTATTCATCCCCACTGTATAGAGTGCATCATCACCTTCACCGGTTGCAACAAGCATTTTTTGCGCCATGGCATCGTACACCACAGCTGTTGCACCAGAAACATTCAATGCTACAGGCATTTCATTAGCACTCATTGCGCTTGTTGAAGCATCAACTGAATTCATCCACCACAATTCGCCACGTGCTTGATACACGCCAATCAAATCCCCTTCCTGTTCAACGCCTCCTGGCTCTTCTTCGCTGCATTGCGGTGCTTCATCAATTGCGCTATTACAATTATTATCGACTCCATCGCACACCTCTTCTGCATTGGGGTGCAGTGTTGCGTCTTCATCATTACAATCTAATTGCGCATAGACATCTTCACACTCTTCGCCAGCAAAATACCCATCCTCATCCCAATCAAAATCTTCGTCAACCAAACCGTTCCCATCGTTATCTATACCATCACAGGTTTCTGTAGGTGGCAAAATGACCATATGGTGAGGCGGCCGAATAATACGATTCGTATTCCATAATGAAGTGTATTGAGCATTTTTCTGCGTCGGCACACTGAATAATTGCAGTGCGGACGAAAGAATAAGAGTGGTAAGCATATTTCCTCCATAAATAATAATTTTTTTTACTATATCACAGTAGATGAAGAATGAAAAATGTACTATTGAGTGAAGAAAAAAACATGATATAATAACAATATGCAAAGTGCAAAAGGTATTGTTGAAGGGATTCTTCATCATGCGGATATCCATATTAATGGCGCCAGGCCTTGGGATATGGTAATTCATAACGAACAACTGTATGAGCGTGTGCTTTCAGTGGGTTCGCTTGGATTAGGGGAAGCATATATGGACAAGTGGTGGGAGTGTGAACAACTCGATGAATTTTTTTCACGGATTCTTCGTGCGCAATTAGACAAAGCAGTGAAGGGTGATGTTCGGTTACTGCTTCACATAGCTGGCGCGGTCATCCTCAATCAACAACGAAAAACAAAAGCGTTCAATATTGGAGAACACCATTACGATATTGGAAATGATCTCTACCAAGCCATGCTCGACAAACGCCTCACCTATACCTGTGGCTATTGGAAAAACGCGACAACGCTCGATGAAGCACAAGAGGCAAAGCTTGATTTGGTCTGCAAAAAAATTGGATTAAAAGCAGGACAAAAAGTGTTAGATATTGGATGCGGGTGGGGCAGCTTTGCACAATTTGCTGCAGAAAAATATGGAGCACAAGTTGTGGGTGTGACAGTTTCAAAAGAACAAATTGAACTTGGTCGTACATTGTGCCGCGGGTTACCTGTAGAATTACGTTTGCAAGATTACCGAGAAGTGAAGGAACCATTCGACCACGTGGTTTCGCTTGGAATGATTGAACATGTTGGATACAAAAATTATCGCACCTACATGGAAGTCGTGCACCGTGTCCTCAAAGATGAGGGGTTGTTCCTGCTCCACACCATTGGTGGTTTGCGTTCAGTAAAAACCACAGAGCCCTGGATTGCAAAATATATTTTCCCAAATTCCATGCTTCCTTCTATTCAACAACTCTCACACGCATTTCAAGGATTGTTTGTCATGGAAGACTGGCATAGCTTTGGACACTACTACGACCAAACACTCATGACCTGGTTTCATAATTTTGATGCACATTGGAATGAATTAAAACAACAGTATGACGACCGTTTCTACCGCATGTGGAAATATTACCTGCTCTGCTGCGCTGGTTCATTTCGCGCCCGCAAAAATCAATTGTGGCAAATTGTATTGAGTAAACACGGTGTGCCTGGTGGTTACGAATCATTACGCTAACTACTCATAATAATAGACAAATACCATAAATTATGATAATATTGAGATAATAATCTCTATATTTATATAAATTTTATGAATTACATCTCAAGATTTATTGAAAAATCAATAAAAGAGCGCCTATTTAAAGGAAAGCTCATTATTTTATATGGTGCACGACAAGTCGGAAAAACAACATTGGTAAAGAATGTATTAAAAGAATATCCAGAAGAACAAGGCAAATATCTCAATTGTGAATTACTCTCAGTACAACGCGCTTTAGCAGTGCCAGAAGCGGAAACTCTCAAAGCATTCTTGGGCCACTTCAACTTAATTGTTTTAGATGAAGCACAACATATCGAAAACATCGGAATAATATTAAAAATACTCATTGATACCTACCCGGAAACACAAATCATTGCCACAGGCTCTTCAAGTTTCGACTTAGCACAAAAAGTAAACGAACCACTCACTGGAAGAACATGTACATTCACTCTCTTTCCCCTTTCTCTACAAGAAATAAAACAACACGAAGACCTTATACAGATTGAAGCTAAACTGGAAAACCTTCTTCGCTTTGGAAGTTATCCTGAAATTTTTTCATTAGATGAACAAGGTGCTAAAGAAAGATTAAATGAAATCGCTTCTAACTATATTTATAAAGATGTTCTCAACTTTGACGGATTAAAAAAATCAAGCGTGATAAAAAATTTACTTCAGCTATTAGCCCTCCAGTTAGGGCAAGAGGTCTCCTATAATGAGTTGGCAGTTCAATTGGGCATTGATCGACTCACCGTTATCAAATATATTGATATTTTAGAACAATCGTTTGTTGTATTTACTCTACGCGCATTCAGCAGAAATCTTCGGAAAGAAATATCAAAATCAGTCAAAGTTTATTTTGTTGATTTAGGTATTCGAAATAGTATCATCGAAAATTATAATCGTCTTCTCATTCGGAACGATGTTGGAGCATTATGGGAAAATTTTTGCATTATAGAACGTATGAAAAATAATCAAAATCATTTTCGGTTTGTAAATTCATACTTTTGGAGAACATATGATCAAAAAGAAATAGATTATATAGAAGAATCAGAAGGTACTATTACAGGATTTGAATTCAAGTGGAATGATAAAAAAACAATCAAGCAACAAAAAGAATTTAGTGAAACATATTACGCACAAGTGCAAAAAGTAGATCGAACTAATTATTGGCAGTTTTTAGAATTGCAATAGCTTATTCAAATTTTCTTGTTTTACCAGTAAGCCATAATGCATCAAACAGAGCAATCATGGCGCGGGCAATGCGTTTATGTTGAATGCGAACGAGTATACCAATGTCAGTAAGTAAGAAGGTAACCTTGTCTTGATGAATCATCATCTCCTCAAAATCAAATCGGTCTTGTGGAATTGCACGTATTTGCCAATTACGTTGTTTGAATACTGCGTATGTTTCAGCATCCATTTGTGTATGTGCGGTGTCGACCATTTCATCAGTAAAAATAGCACGCGTCATAATATTGCGTTCTATCATACGCTCAACAATTTGTTTCCATTCACCAGGTTTAAATGCTTGAAAATCTGGATCTGCTGATTGTTTACTTTGGATGACTCGGAACTCGCTTCCTTCAGACAGAGACGCCAACTCGTTATAGTGTTCGTAATGCGCTGTTGCAAAATCGTGAATAGTGACAATCGGCGTTTGCTCATCAATAGTTTGAAGGGATTCTAATTCTGGCACAATACTATACACATCGGTAGTCCAGCGTTGAAACCGTTCTGCCAATTCTTTTGGAGGTGTTGCAACAAACCGCTTTATTTTTCCTTTCACCAGTTCTCGTACAACATCGCGCTTCAACAATGTTTTCAAATGAAAATACACCAACGTGCGTTGGAGGTCGGCTTTTTTTGCAATCTCTGTAACGGTTGGTTTGTCTAATTTCAAAACGGTGAGATAAATCATAATCTCAGATTCATTGAACCCAAATCGCGAAAGAATGCGTGTGATTTTTTCTTCCATATAATAATTTTAGCACAAAGTTGCTATTTTGTAAATAATTTTTTACAAAATAAATTTTGCTAATATTAAATAAAAATTATACATATTCACACATTTTTCATCTTATAAATTTATTTTATTGACAGCCATGGCATACTTCGGTGTTCGACTGAAGCATTCAGCAACAGTCGAAACACGCACCTTGATTGAAAGGAATAGCTATGAAAATTCTGGTGATCGAAGACAGTGGTAAGCATGCTATGGCTGCAGCTATGCAACTGGAAGAGCAGCATGAAGTTGATTATGCACTTTCTCCAGCAAGTGCAATGGCTGCTTTTGATGCTGCGACTGCTCAGGCAAAACCCTTTGAGGTTGTCTTGTGTGATCTTATGCTGTGGTCTGACAGCCCTAAAACACTTGGCCCCAATCGGGTAGGGGCCGGTGAATATGTTTTGAAGGAGGAAGCTTTGGGGTGGCCTTTGGCTTTAATTGCAGTTCAGCATGGTGCGAAGTATGTTGGTGTTCTCAGTGATATGAACCACCATGATGGTCCTCATGCTGCTTGCCTTGAGGAAATCCATGGAGGAAAAATGAGACCAGAATTTGACATGAACGGGGTCAGTCGGCCTCAATTCATTATCAACGGAGCACGAGTTGGTTTTTTTCCAGCGCCCCTCACGGAGCGTAAGAGCAAAAACTGGAAAATGGTTTTGGAACGTTTGCTCGAGTAGAAATAGTGAGGTGCGCACAATCCCGCTGGTAGTTACAGAAGCTACCAGCGGGAAATTTATATCTCATTTCTCACTATGCTCTTTTTTCCACAATTCTGTACTGAAAAATGTTTCTGGCATTACATCGTGCACCACTTCATCTGCTGCAATAAACACATCAATCATCGGTTGCTCATGCTCATCATAAATGGTGTACTGTACAATACGTTGTTCCAATGGAGAGTACCAAATATCCATCCATGTTGGTTGCTGTGTGGTAAATGGGATTAAATCCCAAGTATTAGCTTCTATATTAAACCGTTCTGTTAATTGAAATCGCATACGCGTCGCAGGTACTCCTTGAATTTGTTCGTTTTCGGAAATAACGCTCGGCTCACGAAATTCTTCCGGATATTTCATCATATACAATGCTGGCTGTAGAATTTGATCATACGACCCTTGTAAGAAGAAAAATTGTGAAACAGATTCTTTATACTTCTGCACATATTCTTCATATGAAATTGGTCGGGTCGTATTGGTTTCATACGTATATTCATATATTGATGAACCAATACCTGTTCGTTTGTGTTTAATTTGAAAATACAATTTCTCTTCAGTATTCTCGAGCCGTAACGTGACTGGATATCCGTGCCAATATTTTTCATCAATTAACCGATTCGTGAAAAAATCATTATTTTTTTTATAGTTAAAAATATCTGCGCCACCGCCTCCATCTGGAAAATACATGGTACTCAATGCAGCGTTTTTTAATGGCTCTTGTGTTGCCCAACGTAAACGAACACTCTTGCCATTATGTTCATCATAGAATGGTTCAGTCTCTACATCGATAATTAATGACTCATCAATCTTGGATGTCATGTCCATCACAGAAACATTGAAACGGACAACGTCTTCTACATACGTATCAATGTCTTGACACGTGGAGGAAGAAACTGCGGATTCGTATGGTGTTTGTGTAGTACAAAATTGATGTTCGAACAAAGCAACAAGCAATGAATCATTCCGTGTTTTTTCATTCCCTTTACCATCCTCTAAAATAATCTCTCTATCTTTTCGCATATTCCCTTCATACCCCCACACATCAATCGTTTCTTGTTTTGTGCGCATAAAAGCAGGAATTTCTTCAAATGCTTGATCTGAATCCATGTGGCGTACATTGATTACATAGCGACGATGTCGAAATGTGTGCTGATCACCCAACCCAAATGTTTTTGAAAATGATTCTGTGCCAAATGTATTTTTTAACGATTCTGCAAGTGCTACTTTTGGATCAATAATTTGAATATTTGCAAACAAGTTCGATGACGATTCTGGTGATTTAGAATTATAGAGCACGGCAAATGCCACAAGCACCACAACGCTCATACCACATGCAACAGTAGAAAAAAATTTCCAAGAGAATCGTGATTTTTTGATATCACAAGAGGAAGAAACCGTGTGTTTAGAATGAAACAACTGCTGTGCAAGTTGACGTTGTAACTGTGCATTTACTTCCTGTTTTTCCAATTCTTCCTGATGAATTTTGTGAAATAATGTATGAAGTGACATAGTGGTAATGTTAGAGAAGTTCCTGTTTATATGGAAGCAGTTGCTGTTCCAACTGTATATGCAGCCGTGAAAATATTTTACGAATGGCAGCGTGGTTTTTACCGGTAATCTCTGCAATTTCTTTGTGATTCAATCCATCCACATAATGAAGTATGAGCAGAAAACGAAGATTTTTCGGAAGAGAGTCAAGAATCCGACGGAACAAAATAGATGAATCAACATCTCGCTGATTAGCACCAATGGTGTGCATGTCTACTCCGTCTGTTTCTTGAATATCAAGCACTATTTGTTGTTGCCGCCAATAATCGAGTATCTTGTGTTTCATCACTCCAGATATCCATTGACGCAAGGTTCCTTTTTCTGGATCAAATTGGCCGAGCTTTTCATATGCATTGAGAAATATATGGGATACCAGATCTTCAGCATCATGTACTGAAGAAATGCGAAATCGAATATATTTGTACACATAAGGAAAAATATCGGCGTATTGTTCCTCAAAACATTTCTGCTTTTGTTCAATAGTCATGGAACGTAGAGATATCATATTTATGGAGCTTCCGCAAGAAGGAAGGGTGCTAGTAAAATTGGCTATTTTTTCTATAGAAAGACTCATGCAATATATACTTCGCATGGATCATGATCAGTGTGACAAAAATATATGTTTTTTTGTACATAAAGGATCTCTTCTTGTGGCATGTAATGGAGAAAAAAATATAATTTTGCTTGGAAACAGAATGGAAATTGGCGACCGAAGCGATCGACCGACAAAAATTTCCTGGAATGAGCGGGTAGGGGGAATCGGACCCCCTTCATCAGCTTGGAAAGCTGAGGTAATACCAGTATACGATACCCGCATAATAAACGCATAAACAGTGTATCGAACATTTTTTTTATTGTAAAGTCATGAAAGAATGTAGAAAAATTCATTGACAAATGCAACCGAGGTGCATTATAGTATCTCCATGATTATGATTTCGGTTCAACAAATACTACAAGAACTTAAACAAAAAGGATTTCGTGTTACTAAAATTCGTACAGCACTTCTTTCTCTTTTGTTGCATCATAATACTGTTCCCCTTTCTGCGGTTGAAATACGCTCACAGCTCAAACAAAAACACACTCACGCAAACAAAACGACGATTTATCGAGAGCTTCATTTTTTGATAGAACAAAAAATCATTCAAGAAGTACCGTTTAAAGACAAACGGAAACATTTTGAACTGGCGCTGCGTGAGCACCATCATCACATACAATGCAAAAAATGCGGTTGGGTGGGTGACGTTACAAGAGAAAAAGAAATTCAAAGCATAGAACACTATATTGCAAAGAAAAGTAAATTTCTGGTTACCGAACATTCACTCCAATTTTTTGGATTGTGTCAACAATGTCAATAATTTTTTATGTCCCCTATTACTGAAAAATCCTGTATTGAAGTACAACATCTCAGTTTTTATTATCTCAACCAAATTATTTTAGATAATATCAGTTTTTCTATTACCTGCGGTAACTATGTGGGTATTCTCGGTCCAAACGGTAGTGGTAAAACAACACTGCTCAAAATTATTCTTGGCTTATTAAAACCATCAGAAGGAACAGCGCGAGTATTTGATGAAGATGTTGCTCACCTCAAACACGCAGCCTGGATTGGTTATGTGCCTCAATCTATTTCACATTCGGGGTGGAACTTTCCTGCGACAGTTGAAGAAGTCGTAAAAACAGGACGTATTGCAAAAATTGGCATGCTGAAACGATGGGGTAAAAAAGATACAGCGGCTGTTGAACGAGCCATGGAACTTGCCGGTGTTGACTCATATAAAAAACGCTTAATTAACCATCTTTCCGGTGGCGAAAGACAACGAATATTTATTGCTCGAGCGCTTGCCTCTGAACCAAAAATTCTTATCTTAGATGAGCCAACTGCCGGTATTGACATGACCTCACAAGAAGCATTTTATGCGCTGCTTCGAACACTCAACACCACCATGAACATTACCATTTTGTTTGTGTCACATGATATTGATGTGATTGCTCATGAAGCAAAAACTATTTTATGCTTAAATCGACAACTCGTGTGCCATGTTGCATCAAAGAATTTCATTACTAAAGAACACCTTGAAAAATTGTATGGAAAAAAGAGTAAATATATTCTTCACAACCATTAAGATTCTGTATACCTATTTATGTTAGAAATATTCCAATTTCAATTCATGATACGCGCATTTATTGCCGGAGGTGTTATTGCAATAGTTGCTCCGCTTATTGGAAATTTTTTAGTTGTGCGTCGGTATTCTTTGATGGCAGATACGCTCGCACACGTAGCTCTTGCGGGAGTTGCTCTTGGTGTGATCACTCAAACACAGCCAGTGGTCGTTGCTGTTATTACTTCAATACTTGCTGCGCTTGGTATCGAGCGTCTGCGAAGTGAAAAAAATATGTACGGCGAATCGATACTGGCTATTTTCCTTTCTGGAAGTCTCGCAATCGCATCAGTATTATTAAGCACCGCACGCGGCTTTTCCGCAAACCTTTTTTCCTACTTATTTGGAAGTATTGCAACTATTTCTCAATTTGATGTTGCAATAATTCTTTTGTTAGGAATAATTACTTTCGCAATAATTTTATTATTATATAAAGAATTTCTTTTTATTTCTTTTGACCAAGAATTGGCCTCTGCAAACGGAATACGCGTTCAACTATTAAACACTATTTTGATCGTTCTCACTGCCGTTACCGTAGCCATTGCCATTCGCATCGTAGGCGCGCTCCTGATTGGCGCACTCATGGTTATTCCAGTTATTACCGGTATGCAATTTCAACGTGGGTTTCGAATATCTATGATCCTTTCTATTATTTTTTCACTGCTTTCTGTATTTGTTGGTCTTTTCCTTGCATATTATTTTAACTTAGCAAGCGGTGGTTCTATTGTGATGGTTGCGCTATTCTTTTTTATAATAAGTCTATTTAAAAAACGTACCTAAGAGCCTATCCACCATCTATTCTCCTGGCTCCATTTTGTGCTCTTTTGGCTGCAAATACTTCACACTTCCTCGACATAGCATGGCTATGCCTCGTCAGTGTTCAGCATTTTCGCACAAAATATCAACAAAATGTCCCTAGAAAAAAGATAATGGA
>DATDUS010000056.1:0-13389 GCA_035290285.1 Patescibacteria group bacterium | reverse complement strand
CGAAATTGTTGATGAAACTGATGTGCACACAAACATGATTGAACGAATTGATGCAACGACTATTATTGTTGATCCGCGAATAACGGTTGGCCATGTGAATACTGTATTAAAAACAGCCCTTCCGTGTTCACGCCAAAAAACTATTGGCTGGCTTGCATTAAAACATTTTGGTCGTATTCCGAAAAAAGAAGATGCTGTAACTATTCACGATCATCAATTTATTGTTGAAGAAGCGGAAGAACATCGTATGAAACGTGTCAAAATTATAAAAACAGCAAAAGCAAGGCTCCAATAAAGCTGTATGTATTTTTTTTACCAATATGCTACAATAGCGACACTAAGTCACTGTTTCAAAATAATTTATGCATTTCGCACTCATCTTCACCCCATCTTTACCCAAAAAATTTCTCGAAATATCTCGATATTCCTCGAAATTTTTTGAACAAATCTGGCGCAAACCTGAGCACGGACTGCATAAATTATTTTATTACAGTTACTAAACCATATAAAATTTAACATTCTTATTTATGGCACAAGAAATTACAGACGCTCAATTTGAGCAAGAAGTATTAAAATCAAGCATTCCAGTACTCGTAGACTTTTGGGCACCATGGTGTGGCCCCTGCCGAATCCTGGGGCCAATCGTTGAAGAATTAGTAGCTGAAAATGCAGGCAAACCCATTAAAATTGCAAAAATGAATATTGATGAGAATACCACTGCGGCTTCTCAGTATAATGTTATGAGTATTCCTACCATGATGTTTTTTAAAGATGGAAAACCGGTTGAACAACTCGTTGGTGTTCAAGACAAAACAACACTTCAAGCGAAAATTGATGAACTTACAAAATAATCAAGAGCCACAATACGATGTTATTATAGTGGGAGGTGCGGCAGCAGGGCTTACCGCTGCATTATATACTGCACGGCGTGCATTAAAAACACTGGTGATAGCTAAATCACTTGGCGGTCAGGCCGCGATGGCGCCGATGATTGAAAATTATCCGGGCATACAATCTGTTGGCGGTGTTGATTTGATGTGGCAATTTTTGGCACATGCGCAAAAATATGGTGCCGAATGTGTGTATGAAACTGTCAGTACAATAAAAAAACAAAATACTCTTTTTACTGTTAGTACTTCTGGTACAGAACGAACTGCCCGGGCAGTCATTCTTGCTTTTGGTCTGACACAAAAAAGTTTAGGGGTGCCAGGAGAAGAACGGCTACTGGGAAAAGGAGTCACATACTGCGCTACCTGTGATGCCCCACTGTATAAAGAAAAAATTGCAGCAGTAGTTGGTGGAACATACGAAGCATTGGATGCAGCTCTTTTGCTTGCTCGAATGCATTGTGCAACAATACTCATTCATTCTGGAGATGGGTATCCTGCGCAACGAACATTATTTGAACAAGTAAAAATCAATAAACATATTCAGTTATCTTTAAATTCTTCAGTTGTCTCAATAAATGGTAAGCAAAAAGTAGAATCAATCACCATTCAAAAACAGAGTGGACAAGAAACAATTTCTATTAACGGAGTGTTTATAGAAAATGGATTAAAAATCGATTCAGCATGGTTAGGAGATTTGGTAGAGTATGATAAACGACAAGCAGTGATCATTAATAATGAAAATGAAACCAAAACCCCAGGGCTTTTTGCAGCAGGCGATGTGACTCCCATACGCGACAAGCAAGTCATTATTTCAGCCGGTGAGGGGGCAAAAGCCGCGCTTGCCACTTATCGATATATTCAAAAATTAGTTGGGAAACCAACCATTCCTGTAGATTGGGTACATGCATAAAATACAGAATTCGGGTGACATTTTTGCAAAAAAGCGACGGCTCTCAAATCGCAAAGAAAAAACTTGCCTTCTTTTAAGCTTTGTATTATTATTGTTGTGTACTCAATCGTTGAGTACTCACAAACACTCGTTCAAGGAGTCAGTACAATGATGCCTAGAAGATGGTTTTATGTGCTCACTGTCTGTTTGATCATGTTCCTGTGCTTTCTCGTTCCTTACACAACCCATGCAGCCACTACCCTTACTCCAAACCCCAGTTCATGGACGAATGGTACGGCAAATGCAGGGCAATATGCCCAATACAACTTCTACAAGTACAACAAGCATCATTACAGTATTTGTATCAATGTTACGAGTGGCAATGCGGATCTGTATGGTTCGAAGGATGGATATCCAACGACCACAAAGTACGGTAAGCGCTCCAAGAATACCGGTTTGGATCAAGACTGCATTCAATTTCATGCAGATGCAGATTCGAACTACTACCTGAGCGTGTATGGTAACGGCAGCACAAGCAAATTTAGCATCTACGTGATCAAAGACAAGCGTACGCAGGTGCCGGATTACATGAAAGATCAGCTGCAATGCCCACTGGATGCTCCGGGAGATGTGGGATATTGTGGAGATACCTACAGCGACAACTATTCGCACATTGCGGCTCCGTGGGGGTGGGATGCTGCGGTCAGCACTCCATTTTATCCACACGATGAACATTGGTTTCACACTGGCGTCGATTGGTATGCGGATCCGTACGATGATGTATATGCAGCATATTCAGGATACATTGTACGGCTAGGGGGATTAGGTTCGGACTATCAAGGGAATGACTTCTGTGATTATATTGTCATCGAACATGATATCAACGGCAACAAGTTCATGACTGCATATCTTCATATTTACAACAATCCTTGGGATACCCATAGCAATTGGGAGGGCGAGTGGGTTGACCGGGGTGAGTATATTGGAGAAATTTGTAACATGAGTTTGGCTGAAGGAGAGCCGGATCATTTACACTTTGCCATAAAACAAGGTGCGTACATAGGAGCGTCGGGCTCTTCGCACGGTACTGACGTGTGGTCAGGTGCCATGTATTACAATGCTTGGAAAGACAACGCCCCACTCTTTATCAACCCGGGCACAGGGTCAAATCCCGGCTTGTACTTTGCTTACTGAGCACCAGTGTCTTTGTGACGTATCTTTCGAGAGCGTTGGTTGATGCGCTATACAATTTGCGCGTGAACGTCGGCCAACGCTTCTCTTCTTTCTTTTGTATGTATGATAATCAATAATATTATGAAGAAAAAAATTGTATTCTCAATTTGTGCGTTGATTATTCTTACAATGCTTGGTGTTGCTGGTTATTATTTCAATACCGGAAAAAGTTGCAGAATATCAAAACAAGTGTGCTTAACATCGCGAAAAATCATTGTACACATTAGTAAACCTATAATTAAAACAAACGGCGAAGTAAAATTTGGTGTACAAATAATTGATAATGCTGGAGAATATCTCAAAGAAGAAAAACGTATTTTTCATGAACAATGGAATTTTGGTGATGAACTTCAACAACCCATTCAAGAAGCGTATGCAGATGGGGCATTACCACACTCTCAGGCCGGTTATGAAAAAAAATATATATACACAAAACCTGGACGCTATACGGTATCGATGAAAACCTTAGATAATCAAAACAACATACTGTATACTTCAAATACAATTACATTTACCCTGCCTGAATCTTCGTTTGATTCAGTATCACAAGAAATACCAAAAAAACGCGACACGCTTTTTTTTGCAACGCACACAAAAAAAGAACTGAGCATATATACATTAAATCCAGCCACACAAACAACACCCGCTGTGCGAACCATTCCTTTTGCTGATTATGTCACCTCACGCAGTACTCGATATGCTTCTGGCACTAATGATGCCATTCAATATAATCCAAAAACGCAAGATATTTTTATACTCACACAAGGCAAGGGGGATTCTGGTCGATCACGATGCTTAAATGCGGATAAAACATGTACATCAAGAATATATACACTATCTGCCAAAAGCTCGACACCCATCATGCTCTACGAATCAGAAGAAACACCAACACACTGGGTCGTCAACTCATTTGACAACTCAATTATCCTTGATTTTGTAACATCAACAAAGCAAACCGTTCAAAAATTAAACGCCCAAGATGGTTCAGTGATATTCAATAAAGAATATACCATTCCAGAAAATACTGAATTAGCACAATTTGTTGTTGGAAAAGATGGCAAAACAATATACCAGTCTGCCATTGAATCACGTCATGGAGAAATAACTGAAAACATTTTGAGATTACGTTTACTGAATAGTGCAACAGGCGAATTATACGAAACAGAAATATATCGTGGTTATGCTATTGAAACAGAGACAGCCATTTCACCAGATAACAGATGGATTGCTTTTTATCTGCACGCATATGATGAACCGCTATTATTGCTGTATGCTCTACAACCACAGGAAGAAATGCAAATACCAGTGAAACCAACAGTACAACCAGAAGACACATCAGTTGGAATAAGCAATATGAATCTTTCGTGGTCTTCTGATAGTCAACGATTATTCTATATGCAGGAAGATGGGTTGGCATATTTTGACACAGAAACACGAATAAATTCTTTTATTACCACTAGCAAAACGAAAGAAGAAACACCATTCGTTCTTTCTGCTTCTGGCGCTGAATCTGATAAATATGTTTTATATATAGATTCTCAAAAAAGAAAAATAATACTTTATAATACAATAACAAAACAGTATACAGAAACCACATTGCCATTAGTACAAAACGCAGAACCTGTCGTTATTGACGGCGTAACCTGGTATTAAATAGTTCACACAATTTTATTGTTGCCAAGATGAATGGGGTGTTTTACAATTGTTGAGCATTATCGTTTTATTATTTAATTTTTTATCTCTATGACAAATCCATTTCAAGCAGCGCAGCAACAATTACAAAAAGCTGCTGATCTCATACAGCTTTCTCCTGCTGTTCTCGAACGACTTCATGTTCCTATGAGAGAATTACAATTTTCTATTCCTGTTCGCATGGATGATGGAACGCTCAAAGTATTTACGGGATATCGTGTTCAATATGATGATTCTCGCGGACCGTTTAAAGGTGGTATTCGGTTTCACCCCAAAACAAACATTCATGAAGTACGTGCACTGGCATTCTGGATGACATTTAAATGTGCAACCGTTGGTATTCCATTTGGTGGAGGCAAAGGTGGAGTCACGGTGGATGTAAAAAAACTTTCAGAACGAGAACTTGAACAGCTTGCGCGTGGTTGGGTTCGAGGTGTGCGAGAATTCATTGGGGTTGACAGAGACATTCCAGCACCTGATGTCTATACAAATCCTAAAATAATGGGATGGATGACAGATGAATATGCACAACTGATGAATGCTCAAGTGCCTGGTGTTATTACTGGAAAACCTCTTTCCATTGGTGGTTCTGCAGGGAGAGGACCAGCAACAGCAGCAGGAGGTGTTATGGTATTAGAAGGTGTATTGAAAAAACTCAAACTCAAAAAACCTAAAATTGTGGTTCAAGGATTTGGAAATGTGGGTGGTATATTCGCTCGCTTAGCCGAAGAAAAAGGATGGACTGTTGTTGCTGTATCTGATTCAACAGGAGCCATGTACAATGCTCGTGGATTACATCTGGCAACAGTCGAAAAACACAAGAAAGAAACAGGAAGTGTTGTTGGGTTCCCCGGAGCAAAAATACTAACAAATGAAGCAATTCTCACTCAACAATGCGATGTATTAGTACCCGCTGCATTAGAAGGAATTATTACCAAAGAAAATGCTGGGAAAATAAAAGCAAAAATAATCCTTGAACTTGCAAATGGCCCAACACTACCTGAGGCAGATGAAAAATTGTGGACACGTGGAGTTGTGGTAGTGCCAGATATTCTCGCTAATGCTGGCGGTGTGACTGTTTCTTATTTTGAGTGGGTTCAAAACCGTATGCAATATTACTGGACTGAGCAAGAGGTACTTGATCGATTACATCCGATTATGACAAAAGCATTGAATGACGTGTGGGACGCAGCTCAAGAGTATCAATGTGATTTACGTACAGGTGCATACATATACGCAGCCAAACGTATTGCAGAAGCAATGAAAGACCGAGGTCGCATTTAAACTAGACAATGAGAAGTCTCGCGTTTGGTATTATGCCCACTCTTTTTCTGCGCGTTCCTTTCCAGAAGCTCTTGAAATGTCTAACCATTTTCCTTGAAATGGATAGCCTATTAATTTTCTTTCTGAAGCAACTTTAGGTAATATATCTCTTTCTAAGGAGCCTGTAGTCTCTGATAAATAATCAAATATCTCTGGTTCAAATAAATAAATTCCTGCATTTGCAAGTCCGTGCTTTCCGGTTTCACCCGGTTTTTCCATATACTCCACAACCGTGTTGCCTTCCATGCGAGCAACACCATAGTGCTTTTCCGGAGCTTTATTATACGTCAGCGCAACTGTTCCAATCTCTCCTGCTTGCTGATGATGTTCAACAAAATCGCTTAAGTTAATTTCTGCCAACATATCACTATACATAAATAAAAATGTTTGTTTCAGATATTGCTTTGCAAGCAAAAGACCATATCCAGTACCCCTGGATTCCGTATCTTCAATATATGTCACTCGCATTTTCCACTGACTTCCATCACCAATATATTCCTTTACTGCTGCTCCATACTTATCAATGACCATGTATACTTCGGCTATACCATGATCCTTCAATAAATCAAAAATATACGCAATAATTGTTCTGTGACGAACCTGTGTCATAGCTTGCAGAATATGATTCTCATCCGCGCCTGCAAGAATTACAGCGCCCTGAATTCCTAACCCAAGGTGTTTTCCTAAAATATATTCAATTGCATGCGATCGATTACGAATTTTTTCTCCATCAACAAAATGATCTAAAAATGGTAGCAAATCTTTTCGTAAGGTAATCGTAATACGATCCTTGCCAATTTTTTCCTTCTGTTTTCGCATAATATAATAATCAATCTATATAATACTGGTGAATATCATACACTGTCAACTTGCCGCATTTTTTAAATGTCGACCTTTTCATCTGATGAGTATAATGATATAATATATTTATACTATATGAATAATACATTTGAAGATGACGTTTTTGACGTAACTCAACTGCTCAAACGAGCAGGGGTTGCAACCGGTATGTCGGTTGCCGATCTTGGTGTTGGTAGAACAGCGGTATTTTCGTTGACTGCTGCACGAATTGTTTCAAAAACCGGTAAGGTATTTGCTGCAGATGTGGTGAAAGATGTATTACATATTGTAGAAACAAAAGCACAAGAATTTGGTATAGAAAACATTATCACCGTATGGACAGATCTCGAATTATATGGGGCTGCAAAACGCATTATAGATTCTTCAATTGATGTGGCTATCCTCGCAAACACTCTCTACCAATCTCAAAAAAAAGCTGAAATATTACGTGAAGCCACACGTATGCTGAAACCCGGAGGGCGCTTATTCATTCTTGATTGGAAACCAATTCAAACATCATTTGGTCCTCCCATAGAAAACCGAGTACATACAGAAGAAATAAAAAAGTGTGCAATAACACTACATGTACAAGTAGTAGACGAATTTGAAGCAGGAGAATACCATTGGGCGCTCATTCTTCAAAAATAATTATTGATACTCAATAATAGTCGCCACCCTCATGCGACTATGTCATTAAAACAATCAATCGGACAATTTGGAGAACAGTGTATACAACACTATTTACAGCGTTATGGTTTTTGTATTTTAGAAACGAATAAACATACCCGTTTTGGCGAAATTGATATTATTGCGCAAAAAAAACAGATACTTCATCTTATTGAAGTAAAAACTAGAACAAACACACTTTTTGGATTGCCGGAACATGCGATGACAAAACAAAAATTTCGAAAAATAAAAAAAGTGATGTATCAAATTATTGAACAAGACACACAACAGCAAAAATTACGCCCTATTCAAATAGATTTTGCAGCAGTGGAATACAATACACTCAAAAAACAAATACATGTTCGCTTTTACTGGAATATTGGAGAAGAAGATTGTATGTAATGAAATTTTACTATGAGACAGTTTGACAATTACAGAACAACGTATATAGTATATGTATAGACTAGCATGAATATGCTGGTTTTTTTGATGAATTAAAATTGACAATATTTTATGGCAAAAAGTGAACTCGCACTTGCTATTGAACAAGTGTGTGATGAAAAAAATATTCCGTTCGATTCAGTTATTGATTCTATCGAAGCAGCTCTGGCAGTTGCGTATCGAAAAGAGTTTGGAAATAAAATGCTGAATTGTCGTGTAGAATTTAATCCAGAAGACGGCTCTTCTCGTATTTTTGATGTAAAAACAGTTGCAGATGATCCAAATGAAGAAGAGCTGCAACGAATGAAAGTAGAAGCAGAAGAAAAAGAAGCTTCAAAAAAAGAGCGAGTAGTAAAAGAAAAAAAAGAATTTGTAGAAGAAAAAGAAGGAGAAGAAGAAGTGCATCGTTTTAATCCAAAAACTGACATTGGCATTACAGATGCAAAAGAAATTAAACCCGATGCAGAGCTTGGGGATGAAATTATTTTTGAATTACCCACGCCAGAAGGCTATGGTCGCGTTGCTGCCCAAACTGCAAAGCAGGTCATTATTCAAAAACTACGTGAAGCCGAACGTGAAACACTGTATAACCAATATAAAGATCGTATTGGTGAAATTGTGAATGCAACTGTTCAACGTGTTGAAGGACCACTGGTATATATGGATTTGGGTCAGGCAACTGCTATTATGCCACCAGCCCAGCAAATTCGTAGCGAACGCTATCATATTGGCTCACGATTTAAAGTCTATTTGCTCTCTGTTGAAAAAACCAACAAAGGCCCGGAAATCATTGCGTCACGCACCGCGCCGGAAATGGTAAAAGAATTATTTTCTATGGAAGTTCCAGAAATTGCTTCCGGTTCTATTGAAATTAAATCAGTTGCAAGAGAAGCAGGATCGCGTTCAAAAATTGCTGTCACAAGTCTTGTAGAGAATATTGACCCCATTGGTTCGTGCGTTGGGCAACGTGGCGCTCGCGTACAAACCGTCATGAGTGAGCTTGGCGGAGAAAAAATTGACATTATTGAATACAATACTGATCCAGTAAAATTTATTGTGAATGCGCTTTCTCCAGCAAAAATTATTTCTGTAGAGTTAGAAGAAAAAGAACAAACAGCAAAAGCATTTGTAGTCGAAGACCAGTTATCCCTTGCTATTGGTAAAGGCGGCCAAAATGTTCGCTTGGCAGCAAAGCTTTCTGGGTGGAAAATAGATGTAATGAAAGCTGATGTAGATACCACCTCTGAAGAAAAATCGACAGAAAGTGCAGACCAAAATACAGAAGAGGAATCAGAAAAAACAACAAAGAAATCAAAAAAATCTAAATAATAACATAATAATTAATTATTCGTATGAACACATTCATACTCTTTGCCATTGTGGCAGCAGCCATTGCAATTCTGTATGGTCTTGCACTTATTCGACTTATTAATAAAAAACCGACCGGCTCTCAACAAATGCAAGAAATTGCCCAAGCTATTCAATCCGGTGCAAAAGCATATTTAAATCGACAATATAAAACTATTGCATTGATTGCGATAGTTATTTTTATTGCTCTTTGGATATTATTAGACCTCTCTACCGCAGCAGGATTCGTTGTTGGAGCAATATTATCTGCTGTTGCTGGATATGTAGGCATGAATGTTTCGGTACGTGCCAATGTTCGTACAACCGAAGCAGCAAAGCACGGGTTAAAACAAGCATTGGATGTTGCAGTAAAAGGAGGAGCAGTAACCGGCTTATTGGTTGTTGGCCTTGCATTGCTTGGAGTTGCAGCATTTTATGCAATAACTGGTGATATAAAAGCATTAATTGGATTAGGGTTTGGTGGTAGTCTTATTTCAATTTTTGCGCGTCTTGGTGGCGGCATCTATACCAAAGCTGCTGATGTGGGTACTGACTTAGTTGGTAAAGTCGAAGCAGGCATTCCAGAAGATGATATGCGAAACCCTGGGGTCATTGCTGATAATGTCGGGGATAACGTGGGAGATTGTGCTGGCATGGCTGCAGATTTATTTGAAACGTATGCAGTCACTTCTGTTGCAACAATGTTATTAGGGTCACTCGTATTCCCAAACTTTATCAATGCATTATATTATCCACTGGTGCTGGGGGGCGTTGCCATTATTGCTTCCATTATTGGCACATGGTTCATTCGTTTAGGTTCTGGAAAAAATATTATGGGCGCACTTTATAAAGGTTTAATCGCATCTGCTATCCTTTCTGCTATTGCTTTTTATCCTATTACTCAGTGGCTTATGAAAGGGAATGGATTATATTCAACCGGTGATTTATTTATTGCGGCTCTTGTTGGGTTGGTCGTTACTGGTGCATTAGTGTTCATTACAGAATATTATACCTCTACAAAATATGCTCCGGTAAAATCTATTGCAAAAGCATCAGAATCTGGACATGGAACAAACGTCATTCAGGGTTTGGCTGTTTCGTTAAAAGCAACTGCATGGCCTGTTCTTGTCATTGCGGCAGGTATTCTTATTACCTATAACGCGGCGGGATTATATGGTATTGCGATTGCAGCAATGTCCATGCTTTCTATGGCTGGTATTATTGTGACTATTGATGCCTATGGTCCTATAACTGATAACGCCGGCGGTATCGCAGAAATGACAAATCTTCCTGAAGAGGTGAGGAATGTCACCGACGCATTAGATGCAGTTGGAAACACGACCAAAGCAGTCACAAAAGGATACGCTATTGGTTCTGCGGGTCTTGCTGCTCTTGTATTGTTTGCTTCCTATACACAAGAGTTTGAAATGCTTGGGAGACCTTTACAGTTTGTTCTTTCAGATCCAAAAGTCATTGTTGGATTATTTCTTGGAGGCTTACTTCCTTACTACTTTAGTGCACTTTGTATGGAAGCTGTTGGTAAATCTGCTGGAAAAGTTGTGGAAGAAGTACGAAGACAATTCCGAGAAATTACAGGTATTATGGAAGGTACAGCAAAACCAGATTATGCACGATGCGTCGACATTGTAACAAAAGCAGCAATTCGACAAATGATCGTTCCAGCGCTTATTGCAGTTGCTGTTCCAATTGTTGTTGGATTTATTCTTGGTCCGGTTGCACTTGGCGGGTTATTGGTTGGAAGTATAGTAACAGGGTTATTTGTCGCTCTTTCAATGACCTCTGGTGGTGGTGCATGGGATAATGCAAAAAAATACATTGAACAAGGCAACTTTGGCGGAAAAGGTTCTGATGCGCATAAAGCGGCAGTCACTGGCGACACGGTTGGAGACCCATATAAAGATACTGCTGGCCCTGCCATTAACCCTATGATTAAAATTCTGAATATCGTTGCCTTATTATTAGTATCTCTCTTAATATAATGAAAGTCACAAAAAAAGAATTATCAAAAACAGAGGTCGAGCTTACTATTGAACTCGATTCTGCCGAAGTACAACCATTTGTTGAAAAAGCCGCAAAACGCATTTCGCAAGAAGTGAGTATTAAAGGTTTTCGCAAAGGAAAAGTGCCCTATGATCTTTTAAAACAGCACGTGGGTGAAGCTGCTATTTACGAAGAAGCATTCAATGATATGGTAGAAGATTCGTATCCAAAAGCCGTAACCCAAGAAAAATTACAGGTCGTTGGTCGTGCAAAAATTGATGTAGAAAAAGTTGCTCCAGGAAATCCGATTGTGTATAAAGCAACCGTTCCACTCATGCCAAAAGTAGTACTTGGTGAGTATAAAAAAATCAACGCACGCAAACAGGCTGTAAAAATGGATGAAAAGAAATACGAACGCACATTGCAAGATTTACGCCGCATGCGAGCAAAAGAAAAATTAGTCACACGTGAAGCAAAAGAAGGAGATAAAATACTAGCTGATTTTGATGTCAAAGTTGGAGGTGTACCAATTGAGGGTGGAAAAGGAATAAAACAAGAAATCCTCATTGGTGACCACCGATTCATTCCTGGGTTTGAGGAACAGTTAGTTGGAATGAAAAAGGATGAAGAAAAAACATTTGAACTACAATTTCCAAAAGAATACAAAAAAGATCTTGCAGAAAAAAAAGCAGAGTTTCAGGTAAAAGTGCATGATGTGTATGAAATAGAACTTCCAGAACTCAATGATGCACTCGCAAAAGAACTCAATTTTGAAACACTTACTCAATTGCAAGAAGAAATAAAAGCAAATATTACACGCGAATTAGAACAAGCAGAACAAGAAAAATTTGAGTTAGCTGTAGTAAAAGAGTTGATTGAAAAATCAAATTTTGATCCAATACCAGACCAGCTCATTGATGAAGAAAGTAATAAAATGATGCATGAGTTAGAACACGATGTAACGAAACAAAACCTCAAATTTGATGATTATCTTGCGCATATTAAAAAAACAAAGGAAGATTTAAAAAAAGATTTCCACGACAAAGCAGAGGAACGTATTAAAGCAGCGCTTGTGATGCGAGAAATAGCAGTTGTAGAAAAAATTATAGCAGAATCTTCTGAAGTGGATAAAGAAATAAATGATTTAAAGAAAATGTATGAGCATGTGCCTGATGCTGCCGCAGAAATAGAATCTCCACAGCAACGTGCACGCATGGAGAACGTCATTCTCCACCGCAAAACTATCGAACGCCTTGAATCATTTGCAAAATAGTAAAAGCCGCCATATAAAGGCGGTTTTTTCATTGAAAAATTATTATTCAGTTATAGTTTACTAACTATTGAATCTCAAGCATAATGATATAGTGAAAAAACAACAACAAAAAAAGAAACATCTATGGTGGAAGGTTTTTTTTGTTTTTTGTGTATGTTTATTCCTGTTGCGGATGATTCTGAGTTATATAGAAGAACCTCGTATGTTTGGACAAGCAGATTTTACTGTTTTTTACGTAGCAACTCAGTACGGTATCCATGGACAAAATCTTTATGATAATCCTGCTCTCACTAACAGCATTCTTGAAACACGAGGGAGTAAAGGTTCGGTTCGTTATTTATATGCACCAATTGTGCTGCTACTTTTCATTCCACTTACTCTTTTGCCGTATCACGCTGCAGTCATTATTTGGTTGGTGCTTAATGTGATTTTTTTAGCATTATTACTCTGGTATACACAATTTTTTGTGAAGAAAAAGTTTACAATAAAACAATGGTGCTTTATTGTATATATTTTAACCTTTTACAGCCCCCTTTTTTTTAGCTTTCGAACGGGACAGCTCAACATATTTCTTACACTTCTTTTCATCGTCCATCTCATATACATCAAAAAAAAACAAATGGTACTTGCAAGTATTTTACTCGCTTGCATGATTGTAATCAAAGTATTTCCGGTCATTTTACTGCTCTATTATCTTTGTAAAAAACAATTTAAAGTTGTGGTGTGGTCTTCTGGAATTGTTGTACTATTACTCGTACTTTCAATCCCTCTCTTCGGCACACACAACACAAAAA
>DATDUS010000055.1:0-9510 GCA_035290285.1 Patescibacteria group bacterium | reverse complement strand
CTAATCCTTCCGATTCAAATGGTGTTGCTGTTTCAAATTTTGATGCACCCGTGGTAATAAGATCATCAATGACTAAACACGTTTGCCCTACTGTATACACACCTTCAATTTTTTTCTTTGTTCCATAGTCTTTTACTTCTTTTCTTGCATAAATCATGGGCGTATTGAGTTTTATGGAAAGTAATGAAGCAATAGGAAGTGCCGTATATGGTATTCCGGCGATGAGATTATATTCAATATGATCGTTTTGAATTTTTTGGCAAAATAATTCAACAATAGTACTCATGACATTTGGATAGGATATGATAAGACGCAGATCAATATAAATAGGAGATTTCATTCCAGATTTCAATGTAAATTCACCAAACTTTACTGCTTGAATGTCGGCAAGTTGCAAAATAAGTTGTTCGTTATCTGTCATAATATATATGTATTCAATTTATTTTTTATAGTACTGTTTTTGCCCAGAAGCATCGCGGTGATAGGCTCCAAATTCTTCAAGTGAAAGCGCTTTTTTGCCGGAAATAACCGGGCCGCATTGACACATGGGTTCGCCAGAATCATCAATACAACACTGCCCGCAGACACCAATACCACATTTAATATATCGTTCAATACTGATTTGGCTTGGAACACCGTATTTTTTTGCCATGCGTGCTGCAGCAACTTCCATGGGTTCCGGACCGCATACACACACAACCGTACGCTTTTTTTGAGCAGGTGACAACGCTTTCAGACGCTGTTCTAATAATTCAGTAACAAATCCTTTGTGCCCTGCTGAACCATCGTCTGTTGCAACTGCAGTTTGTTTGGGGAATTTTTTTGTATACAGCAATAAATTTTTTCGCCGTGCACCAAGGAGCAATTCAACGGTACATTTATTCTCTGTTGCTTTTCGCAGAAGGTACGCAAGCGGCGCTGCACCATACCCTCCACCTACTGCAATAATATGCGTTTGCGGTTTCCATTGATATGGTTTTCCAAAAGGACCGCTCACTCCAATTTGATCACCTTTCTTGAAAGTCCATAATTTATTCGTAAATGTACCAATTTTAAAGACTGTAACAGTAAATGTTTTTTCCGTATCTTCTGCAATGGAAAACGGTTTTTGATCTATACCTGGAATCCATAACATCACAAATTGGCCAGGAGCGGAATGAAGTTTTGAAAATGCAAACGTAAATGAACGAACATTTTCTGCTTCTTTTTTTGAGGAAATAAGTGTTGCAATGCGTGGTTTCATAGAGTGTGGTGTGCTTTACCAATAAGAGTAGAAAGAGAATGTATCTTTTTGTTTTTCATATATTTTATTATTTCTGAAACAATGGCTCCGAATACCTCTGGACCTCTCCACCATACGGCAGACCCAACACCTACTAATGTGCCACCAGCCAGCATCATTTCAATAGCATCTTCACCATTCAACACTCCGCCAGTGGCAATAATAGGAATGCGCTTTACAGTCGTAAAAATATCCCACACCGCTTTAAGGGCAATTGGTTTGAGAGCTGCGCCAGAAACTCCACCAACCATATTTGCAAGCACCGGTGCCTGAAGAGTAGCATCTATAGCCATTCCGGAAACTGTATTTACCGCTGTAATTGCATCTGCACCCGCTTGTTCACATGCGGCAGCAATTTGAGCAATGTTCCATGCATTTGGAGAAAGTTTAATAACCATAGGAACCCCCTGTTTTGCTGTTACTTTTTTAATTTTTCGAGTGATATCTGAGGCAATTTGTGCACTATAGGCTAACGGACACCCAAATTCATCGCCAACGTTTGGGCAAGAAAGATTTACTTCAAGAATATCTATTGGTGCTGCACATAATAAGTGAGCAACTTCAAGAAACTCTTCAATTGAACCACCAAAAATACTACCAATTAACGGAACCTTGTTGCGTGTAATTTTTTTGAATTCATACACTTCTTTTACTGCTTCGTGAACGCCCGGGTTTGAAAGCCCAACCGCATTTAAAAAATAATGATCGGTTCCCATCATGGTAGGGTTATGATGACCTGTGCGCGGTTGTAATGATACCGATTTCATAGTAACACCACCTGCACCAAGATCGGCACAGCGTTTGAGTGAAGCAGCTGTCACACCTAAAATCCCCGAAGCAAGCACAATGGGATTGCGGAATCGTATGCCTAAAAATGTAATTGCTGTGTTTGTATTCATTCAGGAATATTGTAAATAATTTTGTCCTCTACATCAAGAGGGGTGTATGACAACTGAATAATTTTCGCTACTTGCGATGCCTTTATTTCAATGCGAGCATAGCTCATGCATTGAATTGAATGGCGGGTTTCTTACATCTCGTTACAGTTGTTTTATGGTCCGTATCACCTTTCCGGTAAGTTTCCATCCTTCATATGGAGACCACCCACATTTCGAATGAAGCATGTTGCGCTCTACAACCCATTCTACTGATGGATTAAAAATAACCATATCTGCCTTTTTCCCCACAGCAATTTCTTTTTCACACCCAAAAATATTGGCTGGATTGGAAATGCAACACCGTTGAATATCCTCTAATGTTATTTTTCCTTCATGGCACGCAGTTAAAAGTAGGGGGAATAATAATTCAATTCCCGGCATGCCAGCAGGTGCCTTCCAATAGGATTGCTGTTTCTCTTCAATCGTGTGTGGAGCATGATCAGTAGCAATCACATCCACAATTCCGGTTCGAATAGCCTCCCATAATGCATCATTATCCGCACGAGTACGCAATGGCGGATTTACTTTTGCAAATGTCCCTAATGATGTATACGACTCTTCATGTAAAAAGAGATGATGTGGTGTAACTTCAATATACGCTTGAATACCATCGCGCCGTGCTTGCTCAATAAGTTCAATTTCTTCCTTTGTTGAAATATGACAAAAATAAATAGTTCGCTGATATTTTTTTGCCAGTTCGAGAGCACGCTGTGTAGCAATAATCGCGGCCTCTTTAGAACGAATGCGAGAATGAATGCTTGGATCACAATTTGTATTCTGTTCATACTGCGCCGCATTTTTTTGAACTGTTTGTTCGTCTTCTGCGTGAATCATCAACAGCTTTGTGGTGTGAGCAAAAAGATATTCTAGCGCGTCAGACTGCGCCATGACCATTCCACCGGTTGACATGCCCATATATACTTTTATTGCCACAGCCTCACGCTCTGCATCTATAATTGCGTCAAAAGACTGATCAGTAACTCCTACAGTTAATCGAAAATCAATTGTAGCATTCTGCAACACACACGCACGTTTTTCAACAAATAATGCAGAAGTGGTAATAGATGGCTTATTATTTGGCATATCCACAACCGTCGTAACACCACCAGCTAATGCCGCAGCAGATCCGGTGTTCCAATCTTCTTTATATTCTTCACCAGGAGTTCGAAAATGCACATGTGAATCAATGAGCCCTGGCCATATGATACACCCACTACAATCTATCTGTTCACATTCTTGTACATGCTGCATAGATGTATCAATAGAACGGATAATACCATCCTCAATGAGGAGATTTTCAATATTTTGAGCATTAATCAACATCTGTTTCATAATAGATCAAATACATATTCAAGTAAGGCAGTGCGTACAGGAACCCCATTTGCGGCTTGTTGAAAATAATATGCATGTGGAGTTTCATCCATACTTATTGGCAATTCGACAGTTCGCGGCAATGGAGACAATACTTTTAATGTTGATTTTGCATTTTTTAAATCTTGTGGTTGCAAAATACATGCTCCTTTTAATCGTTCATACTCTGTTCGATCAGTGAATCGCTCTTGCTGAACACGCGTCATAATCAGTACATCAACATCAGAAATAATATCATGATAATCATTTAATTCCACGATATTTCCACCGTGTTCACGTACATATGTACGAATATCATCTGGCATGGATAATTGTGCTGGAGAAATCCAATATTGTTTTACGTCTGTATACCACGTCAGAACTTGTGCTAACGAATGATACACACGTGAATACTTCAGATCTCCAACCATTGCAATAGAAAAATGATCAAGACGACTTAATACTTCTTGAATAGTAAATAAATCCAGCAGTGTTTGCGTTGGGTGCGCATGTGCACCATCACCGGCATTGATAATAGGAACACGACTCACTGCCGCTGCTCGTGCAGCTGACCCCGCTTCTGGATGACGCATCACAATAGCATCAACATATCCTGAAATAACACGAATCGTGTCTTCAAGCGTTTCCCCTTTTGCAACAGACATCAAATGAGTATCTCCTGCGCTAATAACACGCCCATGAGCACGCAATACAGCAGTTTCAAAGGATAAACGAGTTCGTGTAGACGGTTCATAAAATAATGTTGCAGCGAGCTTATTTTGTAACGTTGGTTCAAAACCGTTCTTTTTAAGTTGCGCAGCTCGTGTGAGAATTTTACCCACGATTTCTTTAGTATAATCATTAATCGTAATTATATGTTTCATTGGTATTCATTCCATGATTTAATAATTAAATTCTTTTCTGTATACATGGTAATAGCTTTAATAAAAACCTGAGCTACCTGTAAATTACTAATAAATGGAATGTGAAAATCTACTGCTGTACGGCGAATATAATAGCCATCACTCAATTCTTTACGGTTATATTTACTCGGCAAATTAATAATAAGGTCAATTTTTCCTTGCTCGATATATTCCAATACATGTTGTTCTGACTTTTGTTTATTTGAAATTTTGTATACCTTTTTATTCGCAATTCCATTTTTGGTAAGAAAATCGGAGGTACCTTCTGTTGCAAACAGTGTATACCCCTTTGCAGCGAGCGTTTTAACAGAAGGGAGCATTTTTTCTTTTTGAACTGACTGACCAATAGAAAGTAAAATATTTTTTTTCGGAATTTTCATTCCTGCTGCGAGCATTGCTTTTAATACTGCTCCTTCATAAGAATCGCCAAATGCGGCCACCTCTCCAGTTGAACCCATTTCTACATATAACACCGGATCAGCACCTTTAATGCGATTGTAAGAAAATTGCGGAGCTTTCACAACCACATAATCAAAATCCAGCTGAAAATTCACTTTAATATCATTGCCAAGCATGGCACGTGTTGCCTCTTGTGCAAAATTGACATTTGCAGCTTTTGATACAAAAGGAAAACTTCGAGAAGCACGCAAGTTCAGCTCAATAATTCTAATTTCATTCTCCTTTGCTAAAAATTGAATATTGAAAGGACCAGTGATTTGTAATTCTTTCACAATTTGTTTAGTAATACGTTTTGCTCGACGGATCGTTTCCAAATAGGTTTTTTGTGGCGGAAAAACAACATGCGCGTCTCCTGAATGAACACCGGCATTTTCAATGTGTTCAGTCATGGCATATAATTTTAGCTCTCCCTGTTGTGCAACGCCATCAAATTCTATTTCACGTGCGCCAACAACAAATTTGGTAATTACTACCGGATATTCTCGAGAAACATCTACTGCTTCGTGCAGATATTGTTCTAAACTTTCTTCATTAAATGCTACGTTCATTGCTGCTCCAGACAATACATAAGAAGGACGAATTAAAACCGGATACCCTACTTTTCTCGCAAACTGTTTTGCTGCCTTCAAAGAAGTAAGTTCCTTCCATTCTGGCTGAGAAATATCCAAACGATCTAACAATTTTGAAAAGGTATGACGATTTTCTGCTTTATCAATATCCACTGGAGAGGTTCCGAGAATAGGTACCTTCTCCGTATATAACTTCATTGCTAAATTATTTGGGGTTTGACCACCCATAGAAACAATAATACCTTCTGGTTGTTCAAACTCCACAATATCGAGTACTCGCTCTAATGTGAGCTCCTCAAAGTACAGACGATCACATTCATCATAATCTGTAGAAACAGTTTCTGGATTACAGTTAATCATAATCGTTTGATACTTTTGTTGTTTTGCTGCCTTCATGGCTTGCACACAACACCAATCGAATTCAACACTCGAACCAATTCTGTATGGTCCACTTCCTAAAACAATTAATTGCTTTTTACTTCGTTCTAAATCATGTTCACTGCCATGATACGTAGTGTACAAATAATTTGTTTTCGCCGGATATTCACCTGCTAATGTATCAATTTGTTTTACGACAGGTGTAATAGCGTGTCGTTTTCTCAATGACCGTATCTGTTTTTCTGTTTTATGCGTTAGTTTGGCTATTTGTTCATCGGAAAATCCAGATTGTTTTGCTTGTAATAACAATTGTTTGTTGATATTTTTTGTTGTTTGAATTTTTTTACCAAGCTGTACAATGGCTTGAATGCGATACAAAAACCATGGGTCAATTTTGCTCAATTGATGAATCTTTGAAATCGAATATCCTTGCGCAAAGGCTTTTGCAACAGCAAATAAACGTCGATCGGTAGGATGCTCAATTTCAAAAAGAAATTTTTCCACTTCTGTATCGTTTGCAACCAAACCACGATAACCGCAATCTGTCATACGAATTGCTTTTTGCAGCACCTCTTCAAATGTTCGACCTAATGCCATCACTTCTCCGACAGATTTCATTTCAGTGGAAATAGTGCGTTCAGCCGATTTGAATTTTTTTAAATCCCATCGCGGAAATTTTAAGGCAATATAATCAAGAGCCGGTTCAAAACAAGCCACTGTTGTTTTTGTGACTGCATTTTTTAGTGTGGGGAGCGCATATCCAAGTGCCAATTTTGCCGCAACCCAAGCAAGCGGATACCCAGTTGCTTTTGAGGCCAGTGCTGAACTGCGTGAGAGGCGTGCATTTACTTCAATAACACGATACTGGTGGGAAGCGGGGTCGAGTGCGTACTGAATATTACATTCTCCAATAATGCCTAAACTTCGAACTACTTTCATCGCTATGGTTCGTAATAATTGATATTCATGATTATTTAAGGTTTGCGATGGCGCAACAACAATACTTTCCCCAGTATGAATACCCATAGGATCCAAATTTTCCATATTGCACACAGTCACACAATTGTCATATTGATCGCGTACCACTTCGTATTCAATTTCCTTCCACCCGCCCAGATACTCTTCAATCAAGACTTGGTGACTACTGGAAAATGCTTCTTGTAGTCTCTGTTGCAATTGTTTTTTGTTTTGCATGATACCAGATCCTTCACCTCCTAACGCAAATCCCGAACGAATCATTAATGGGTATCCTATTTTTTCTGCTGCCGCAATGCCTGCTTCAACAGTATGCACAGCAAACGATTTTGCAACACTCACATCAATACTGTGTAATTTTTGTGCAAATAATTTTCGATCTTCGGTCAGACGAATGGTGTTGGTTGGTGTTCCGAGCACATGCACCTGATGTTTTTTTAACACACCCCGTTCTTCAAGCTCTAATCCTACATTCAATGCTGTTTGCCCACCAAAACTCAACAATAACGCATCTGGTTTTTCTTTTGCAATAATGCGAGAAATAAATTCATACGTTAATGGAAGAAAGTATACGGTGTCTGCCATATCTGAATCGGTTTGTACGGTAGCAATATTCGGGTTCACGAGTACTGTGGTAATTCCTTCTTCTTTTAACGCTTTAATGGCTTGTGAACCGGAGTAATCGAACTCACCTGCTTGGCCAATACGTAAACCTCCTGAGCCTAAAATTAATACTTTTTTTGGTGTATGCATGATACTATTCATTGTTTTTTTACTGCATCAATAAATCGATCAAATAAAAATTCTGTATCTTCAGGTCCTGCTGTGGCTTCTGGATGAAACTGTACAGAAAAATGTGGTTTTGTTTTATGTATGATTCCTTCTACTGTGCCATCATTTGCATTACGAAACCACAACCTCCACCCCTTTGGAATAGAAGATTCCTTCAATGCAAAACCATGATTTTGAGTCGTTAAATAGCAACGCTTGGTTCCGACTTCTAGACATGGCTGATTTTGTGAACGATGCCCATACTTCAATTTATAGGTTTCTCCACCTGCAGCTAACCCCATTAACTGCATACCTAAGCAAATACCAAAAATTGGCTTTTGCATGTGTAATGCTTTTTTCAAATATTCAATAGTTGTAGCAACCATTTTTGGGTCGCCAGGGCCATTTGATAAGAATAACCCATCCCAATCTTCATTCAAAAAATTATAATCCCATGGTACGCGTTTTACTTGTACGCCTCGTTTCAACAAACATCGCATAATCGTTTCTTTCATTCCAGTATCAATAGCAATAATTTTTTTACCATGGCCAAAAACAGCGGGCGTACGAATACTCACTTCAGAAACAAGATTTTGAGTGTTTGGATCTTGAATTTCTTTAAGCGGTACAGCATGTGTGCTATCAACAATAATTTGACCCAGTAACACACCATGCTCTCGTAATACTTTTGTCAGTGCTCGAGTATCAATCCCTGTCACCCCTACAACATCGTGTCGTTCCAGCCACTGTCCTAACGATTCTTTTGCTTCCCAATGCGAGTACTGTTCTTCATAATGGTTCACAATAATAGCCCGTGGTTGTACTCGTTCTGATTCAATAATACCTGCTGGAACACCATAATTCCCAATAAGCGGATAGGTAAATGTTAAAATTTGCCCGCGATAGGAAGGGTCTGTTAAGCTTTCTGGATATCCAACCATACCAGTAGTAAATACCACTTCTCCATCAACATTTTTATGGGCACCAAATGCCTGACCAGTAAATACTGTGCCGTCAGCTAATCGTATTTGTGCTGGACGAACAGTCATATTCTTATCAAGCGCGCGTGTATTCATGCTTGGGTGTCTTGTTTATTAGTATCT
Source organism: Patescibacteria group bacterium (assembly GCA_035290285.1). Taxonomy (GTDB): domain Bacteria; phylum Patescibacteriota; class Patescibacteriia; order UBA9570; family XYC2-FULL-38-9; genus DATDUS01. Next base: position 762 of record DATDUS010000055.1, on the reverse strand, counting down.
CTATTTTGAAGAATGATCCTTACTACACATACCATATAATAAGAATATCTGCAATAGTTTTGACCTTTTTTCCTCTTAATTTGGTGTGTATTATATATGAGAACTATTCTTATAAAGAGGAAAATCAACACATTCTTCAGCTATTGCTTCCACAGTAGCGTGCATTCCCTTCAATAAGCGAAGGTGCTGTTTTCTTTGTTGCTCATTCATGTGTGCTCCTATCGCTTGTAACTCCTGTATTGCAACATCTGCAAGCTGCGCAGCCATCCATGCTCGTTCTTGCGTGGTTGCTGTTTGTAACAGGGCGTTATCCACCATGCGTTTTTGCCGACGCAAAATAACCAATTCATGTTGCAAGCGTTCTCCTTGTTGTTGAAAATGCTCTATTTCAGTACGGCTCAATGTGGTCATTTGCCGCTCTAAAACAGCATGCTTCATATCATATTCTGCTTGTTCAATATGCTGAATGTAGTGTTCATATGCCTGTATACGCTCTTGAATAACTGCTATTGCATGCCGAAGTAATTCTGGAGAAAGTGGAAGCAAATTTTCGTGTGGATCCATACTTTCAGCTAAAAACTCTTTAGGAAGAATATGCCCTGTTTCAATATAGAATGCATCATTTTGTGTTCGGTAATGTTGCCGATCATATTCTAGCGCAGAAAAAAGTCGTGCCTGTTCTGAAGAAAAAAGTTCACGCGGTTGAACATGCGAAATATTCTTTAATGATGTACGAAACCGATCCATAAATCGCACTTGCTG
>DATDUS010000054.1:0-3033 GCA_035290285.1 Patescibacteria group bacterium | reverse complement strand
GCAGTGATTGCAGGAGGAGATGAACAATGTGCAGATGAAAGCGGGTGTTCCAATCCAATGGATTTTGTAGTAAGTTGTGACAATAATTTTGATTGTAATACAGGCTGTTGTTCAGATTCCGGTATTTGCCGTGATGCAAGTTTTTGTAATACTTGTGTTGATGATGAGGCGTGTCAAGAAGGTGGCGCCTGTGCCAATAGTACTTGTTCTGGTGGTGTGTGTACGCCTGTTGTAACCGGTGCATACTCTGATTCCGGTCCTCCTGGTTCTTCTACCACCATTGGCGGATGTCATTTTGGTTCATATGTTTCTGGTAACAGTGCAGTTTCCTTTGCTGGTGTGAATGCAAATTTGTTCTGTTCTGATGGATGGTCAAATAATGAAATTATTGCAGAAGTTCCGAGTGTGTTGCAAAAAAACACCAAAGCAAATGTAGTAGTGACTGATTCTGCAAAAGTCAAAAGTCCAGAATGGTCTGCTTTTTCAGTCACTGATACGTGTGCCGGAGGTATTGCTGTTCCTAGCACAGGGTTTCCATTATTGTGTGATATAGCACCAGGAAGTGGTGTGCCAAAAGATGAGAAAATGGCTATTGCATTTTTAGGCGATCGATATGTCAATACAGATCAAAAAAATGTATTTTTTGATAATCAGTCTGGAGAAAATTTTCTATTTGAAAATGCACAAAAAACAACAGTGACAGTTCCAGAAAAGGCAAGTAGTGGATTAGCAGCACCAGTAGTTGCACAATGTACCGGAAATGCATTAAATTTTGGAATAGAGTGTTCGACCACAGACGAGTGTGCCGAAGGTTATTATTGTGTTGATGGTATTTGTACAGATGATGCTGCAGAAGAGTGTACTGTTGGAAATCAAGATAATGCCTGTCATACTGGCGAAGTATGCACCCCGAACGGGCAATGTGTGACACAACCAAAATTTCTTTCTTCTTCTCCTGCTCATGAGGCTATAGACGTTTGTCCAAATGTAAAAATGGAAGTAAAGTTTAGTGAAGCAATGAAAAATTTTGAAGGAAATATTTTACTCGACCAAGTCACGTTCGAAAGTGATGGAAGTGTGCAAAGTGCAAATCCTGTATCAATCTCTATTGATTCAAATAATAAAAAAACGATTTATATATCACCAAATTCTGCAGTACAGACAACCTCTGCTTATCGGTTAACCATATTGAGTGAAAATAATGCAGGGCTTTTGTCAGAAGCTAATAACGTTTCATTAGAAGGCGGAACAAAAATCATTACCTTTACAACAGCAGATAATATTTGTGAGCCTGCTGAGGTGGAATTATTAAGTGATGAAACCGGTAATCCATATTATACATTTACTTCTGCAGGAAGCACGACGCCATTTACCGCCTATACCTATTCGAGTATTTCTGAAAACCACCAACTCCTTCAATCAACTGATGAAATGAATTGGGAATATACATGGAGCCCATATGATGATGAAAATTTATGTAGCAGAGTGGCATGGGTTGATATTTCAGCACCTGCAGATGAAGAAGTCTTCCCAAGCGCAACAGCAGAAACGCAAACCATCATAAGCGGAGAAGAGAATGGAGGTACAACATCCATTAAAGTAGTGGCAACAGCAATTACTGGGTGGAGTGGCAGCTTAGAAGCAAATGCTACTGTTGATGTTTTTTTCTGTGAACAAGATAAACTGTGGGAATATGTAGACTGGAAGACAGATGATCCATCAGATATTGAACAGAATTTTCGTCTTATTTACTGTGCGACAAATGCAGATTCTAAACTTTCTACAACACCATCGATAACATCAGGGGGCATTGGACAACATTCACGTCAATATTTATTTAGCAACCCGAATAATCCGGAGCAAGCATTTGGTGTGCGCGTATATGATAATACTGAAAAACTTCCACCAGAGAGTTGGTATAAAAATAATGTACCGAATCCAGGAAGTCCTGCTTCTATAGAAATAGATGGTTATAAAGCAGTGCGTGATAATCTGACGTATTATATTTCTGCAAGCAATATCTTTGGCACAGATCTTGCCAACAATATGTATTTGTTCACATTTAATAATGAAGAGTCCTTTGCCGGTACTGCAGATGAAATTATCCAGAATATTCGTTTCAATATGAATATGGATTTTTCTGATTGTAATGCTTCAGATAAAAGTAAACTTACACGAGATACAGTACGGTTGAATGATATGTATGGCACGGCTGAAACAATAGAGACGTATTATGATAAAAATGGCACTTATCCTCTCCCAAAGAGTGAATCGTTCGGATCTTATATTGATGTGCTTACGGTGAGCGTGTGGCCATCATGGCAAGGGGCGCTCGGTAATATACTCGGCCAAACAGTGCCTACAGACCCCTATAATTTCTTTTATGCATCGAGTGAAGACATGCCGTGGGATGTTGACGGAACCCCATGGATCGATGAAAGTGACAAAGTCGCCGATTGTAAAAATGAGCCAGATAAGAATATCTATTTTGATGAATCTGGTACGTGTTGGGATTCAGTAAATAACCATTTCTTTTGTCCGGCAAATTCTTACATCTATGCGTGGAAGGCAGTACGTTCTAATCCGAATAAACCACAACAAATTGATCGTGGATATTTGTATGCAAACTTTGAATACGCAAGTAGTAAAACTGAAACATATAGGAATATGTCTCAAGGAATTGATGCATGCGATGATATTACTCAGGCAGAATGTGCGTGTTTCGATTATATGTTAGAATTACCACTTACACCATAAGTACACTTAAAAAATGCATGAGGAGCAACAGTTTTAGAAATATGGATCAACAATTACCACCATTTGCACCAGAGTCAGAGCCAAAAGTACCAACATCTTCACCGCAACCACCACAAATGGAAAAGGCAGAGGATACTGCAAATTCAGAGCAATCAGCCCCTGTATCTAGTATTTCTCGATTTGTTTTCTGGCTACAGCAATATCGTCGTTTGCTCATTATTCTTGTCGGAGGTATGCTTATTCTGGGTGCTATTGCAGGATTAATCTTCATGAAAA
>DATDUS010000053.1:0-7867 GCA_035290285.1 Patescibacteria group bacterium | reverse complement strand
GCTTTCGTTGGTCTTGATGTTCGAGCTCGTCAAAGTGGTCAATGGCAAGGAAAACAAAAACTCTCAAAACGTGGTAATCCTTTTTTACGTAAAATCCTCTACCAAATCGCTTGGGGATTGAAAACACACCATCCTGATTACGGCACTATTCGTAAAGATAAAATTATTTTCAAAAATGACAATGGAAAAAAAATCATTTTTACTCCAGAAAAAAGTATTCAAATACAATTAAAATTGGGAAGCGATATTGTGATGTGCCTTGATGATTGTACGCGGCCAAACGATAGTGAAGAAGAACAACGATTTTTTATGCAGTAATCCGTCGAACGGTTCCAGAATGATCGCCAACGTAATATCCTAAATTACGATTACGGCAAGCGTTCAGTAGCATGCGTCGTGCACAGTCAAAAACAACCCGATGACGAAAATCAACATCGTGATTAAATGAATATGTTAACACTTCATTATTATTCAACTGCTTTTTTATCATTCCTGTTAAACTACTTGAGAAACGATCATGATACTCTTGAACAAGAGTATTCGCCTTATTTGGGGATGGCATAGAATCTGTCGCTAACCATTTTGTTTCCTTCGTTGGAACAAGCACATGAACACCTGCTGTTGTGGACAAAATACTTAATTTAAAAGAGGGATCACTCAAAAACAATGCAATATCAAAACTACTAAACACACTTTCGTCTGGATGGGAGTGAATGATCCCAATTCGATGAGTCACGAAATAACGATCAATCGACCCTCCTAAATTTCTCATTTCATCGATTCTCATTCCTTGTTCCAATTTTTTTGCTATATCTTGTACAAAATCTGCTCCAGTTGTTGCGTCAAAATAGTTCATCACAGCATCAGAGCTGTTGGAGACTTCGCGTTGTACATAAGTCGTTCGCACATGATCTTCTGTCCCTACCACTATGCGATCATCACGAGTCACCATAACTGATCCTCTACTTGGGTCATACTGAATCAGTGCGGCTCTTTCACGACGTTGTGCATCGTTATCTGTTTCCATACGACATCTTCGTGCTTTCTCTCCCAACGATCCTAATTGCAATTCGTGAGGTAATTGCTCGATAGATCCAATACCAGTTTCATTCCTATTAAAAGAGTGAATGATGTGTCTCTTCAAATCTTCAAAATCCCATATGCGTTTATTTTCACGTTCTGTGGTTTTTCGTTGTCTTTCCATATTTTTATATTGACCTCATTCAATACAGCAATCAATTGCTTTACGAACTAGCACGCCTAATTTGCCCATAAATCCTTTTTTTTCAGTATCATGTTTATTCAATGCCTGCTCATCAATTTTTTTGACATCTGAAGCACCAATCAATTTCATATTCAGCCCCCAAAATAAAGAATATAAATTATAGGATTTTTGAAACAATTCATAGGCCTCTTCTTTGTTGCCTCGCCCCAGTGCCTTTGTTCCAACTTCCATCAATCGCATCGAAGCAGCAAGTAAGTGTTTTGAAATACACCACACCTCTCCTTCATATTCTTTAATAATTTTTTTCAACAATACTTTTCGCATTTCCCGCACTTCATTAATCAAATCAAAATATTCTGTTTTTTCTGTTTTTGCTCCAGTAAAAAAGAAATGTTCTTCAATGCTAATCAAATTCATAATCGCGATACTTAAATCTTGATCTGAAGACAAATCCATCTTGTCTTGCTTTTTCATTTCATCTACCTTTGAAATAAATTCGTTCAATTTTTTTGCGTCTTCCATAAAATTATTTTGTTACAAAATAGAAAATCATACTTAATATTGCTAAAGAACCAACTGGCATAACCACTTTTTGAAACGGAAAATAAGCATGTCCATTATTCCTTCTTTTCAAATAATTATATGCCAAAGCGTTCATTAAAAATAATACGCCTCCCAAAATAATGCCAAGAAGCAATTTATCAAGACCCAACAATGTATTGTGGGGAAGCCCAATCATATCAATGTAATACAAAGGAACAACTATCAAAACGATATATCCCAAAACCGTCAGGGGGTTGCGCCCTGTAAAATGAATCTTCTTTTTATTGAACCAATTGATCGTCCACATAATGAGTGAAATTGTGAGGCCGCCAATCCATATACCGGCAATAGTATCATCAATGCCGAGCCAGCGTGACAATCCAACGCCAGCACCTACTGCCACTGTACATACTGGGCATACAGCATATGTTGGTACAGCAAAAAAGGTCAAAATGACAGAAAGAAATGAAATAGATAGAATTTTTCTCATAGATAATTTTCAAATAATAGAACAGCTTTCATACGATGCTGCTTCTACAGAATATACTATTTGCCTGTATTTTACAAAGTTCTGTATCTGACTCTGTGTCATAGATAAAATGATTCAATTTTTACACTTCTCTTCTTTGGGTTTACATTTGATACTCTTCTCGTTACCATGCATTCGTAACTTCCGTACTTTAAAATAATGAATATTTAGCCGGAATGCTTAAGGAAGAAATTCATGCTAAAATAGCTTTGGCCATGCTCTATTTAGGAGAAGGCACAAAATGCCAAGGAAGATGCACAATTACATTTGGCAATTCTAATCCAATTATTATTCGTTTATTCCTTGCGCTACTTCGAAAATGTTATCCGATTGACGAATCAAAATTTCGTTGTACAATCCAATGTCGTGCAGATCAAAATATTGAAAATCTCACTCATTATTGGACTTCTGTAACCAATATACCTTTACACCAATTCTACAAATCGAGAATTGATAAAAGAACTATTGGGAAAATAACAATGAAGCCAAAATATAACGGTGTTTGCCGGATTGATTATTTTTCATCAGCCATTTATTTAGATCTATTGGCTGCAATCGACAATTTAACTATGGGCTCGTAGCTTAGTGGTAAAGCGCTAGTATGGCATACTAGAGATCGTGGGTTCAATTCCCATCGGGTCCACCAATTTACAAACAACAACTTTTATGAAAAACAAAATTCGCGTTGCTATTCTCTTTGGCGGAAAATCTGCAGAACACGAAGTGTCGTTACAATCTGCAAAAAACATCGTTGAAGCAATCGATAAAACGAAATATGAACCGGTTCTCATCGGTATTGATAAAGCTGGAAGGTGGTTGCAAAAAGATGGTGCTCATTTTCTATTGAATAGCAATAATCCAAAACTGATCAAACTCAATACGGCATCGAGCACTTCAGTTGCATTCATCCCAGAATGCCATGGAAAAATTGTAAACCTCACAACCGCAAAACAGAATGCAGCCATTGATGTTGTCTTCCCGATTGTACACGGACCATTTGGTGAAGACGGAACAATGCAAGGATTACTCAAACTCGCCAACATTCCGTTTGTTGGGCCGAGCGTTCTTGGTTCCGCAGTTGGTATGGATAAAGATGTGATGAAACGATTACTGCGCGATGCCGGTATACCCATTGCAAAATGTATCATCGTCACACAAAACGAAATCCCCGCATATCAAACCGTGGTTAAAAAATTAAAATCACCATTCTTTATAAAGCCTGCAAACTTAGGATCATCCGTAGGCATTAGTAAGGTTCATTCACAAAAAGAATACAGCAAATCAATTCAGCTTGCATTTCAATTTGATCGTAAAGTGATTGTTGAAGAGAATATTGTCGGACGCGAAATTGAATGTTCGGTTCTGGGCAACGAAAACCCAATTGCTTCAATTCCAGGTGAAGTCATTTCAACACACGAATTTTATTCCTACGAAGCAAAATATATTGATGAAAATGGTGCCGCATTAAAAATTCCAGCTAAGCTTTCAAAATCAGCAATCAAAAAAATTCAAACGCTTGCTGTGAAAACATTTCAAACGCTCTGCTGCGAAGGTCTTGGTCGCGTTGATTTTTTCCTCAAAAAAAATGGTGATGTGCTTGTGAATGAAATAAATACTATTCCTGGATTCACTGCTATTAGCATGTATCCAAAACTCTGGGAAGCAAGCAGTATTTCCTACACCGAACTGATTGATCGTCTCATCCAATTAGCTATTGATCGCTTTCAAAAAGAACAGAAACTCAAAACTTCATACAAGGCATAATGAAGTATGCACATTATTCTTGGTTCACAATCACACGGCCGGCAAAAAATTTTACGAGAGATGGGTGTAGAGTTTGAAGTAATGGCTTCGAACATTGATGAAAAAACTATCCGTTTTAATGATCCAAAACAACTCACGCTGGCTCTTGCGCATGCAAAAGCCGAAGCACTCTTGCCAAACATTTCTCAGAATGCAATTCTCATTACCTCTGACCAGGTTGTTGTATGTCACAACCAAATTTTAGAAAAACCAGAAAATGAGCAGGAAGAACGAATATTTTTGCGAATGTACAAAACACATCCAGCACAAACCGTTACAGCAGTGGTTGTCACAAATACAGCAACGCGTGTTCAACGTTCTGGGGTTGATATCGCAACTGTGTATTTTCAACCAATACCTGAACACATTATCACACAACTTATTGCAGAAAAAAATGTGTTTACTCAAGCTGGCGGATTTTCAATAGATGATCCATTAGTCAAACCGTATATTGAACGCATTGAAGGTTCACGCAGCAGCATTATTGGTCTTCCTGACGTTCTCACACGTCAACTTATGATAGATGTGCAGCAATAAAAAACCACTTGCAAATACGCAAGAAATATCATAAAATGGTAGTCATATATAAGACTACCTAATACATATGCTGATTAATAATTTACAAAAGCTGGATATCCCCAAAAATTCCATTATTGTTTTTCAGTTCTTATTACAAAACGGTGAACAAAAAGCTATTCCAATAACACACGCAACTGGACTTTATAAACAGTCGGTATATAGTGCTCTCGATGATTTAGAGTATCGCGGAATGATAAAAAAAATAATGAAAAATGGCGTTGCACACTATCGCGTATTGAGTGTAGAACCATTGATGAAAGATGCAGAAGAGCGTTACCAAGCTGCATGCGAAATCAGACGCATTGTAAAAAAAACAATCAAAAAGCCAGAAAGTTCCATTGCATTTTACGAAGGTATTGAAGGGGTACACGATTTTACGCAATTTGTATTAGAGTACGCACGTCCATTAAATATTCTCGGAGCAAATATTCGTTTTCGACAATTTTATCCCGAAATATTTGACACATGGTTAGTTCAGTGGAATCGAAAAAAAATTTCTCTTCGCCTTTTAATTCCGGATACTCTTCCCAAAGAGCTCATTAAAGAATTGCCAAGTGTACACATTCGTTTTTTTCATGCAACAATTTACCCCGGAGTTACCTGGATTTTTGGTGACTACATTGCACACATTGTGTGGACAACAAAAGAATTCACTGAGGTATTGTTAATTTATAATCCCATCATTGCTCAACAACAACACAATTTTTTTGAATATATCTGGAAAACAAGTAGTCAACAAAGAATAAAAAATGATAAGGAAATATTTTGAGCCATTTATTTTTTTTGTGGCCTTACTATTGCTTATTTTACTGTTGATGGCCGCATGCTTCTGTCTCTTTTGACAGCATTGCGGCGGCATTCATTCAATTCACTGCACGCTTACGCTACTGCATTGAATTGAATGATGCCCCACAACCCAACCGCAAACTGACGAGAAATTTTGCAACATACAGAAAAGTACCGTCTTTTTTTACAATGTTCCACGTGGAACAAAACAATAAGATGTATTATTTTATTCCTAGCCAAAAAAGAAAGAATTGATCTATACTTTATATATATTTTACAAATGACAGACACAGTTCTATGGAAAAGAATATAATTTCAATACAAAAACAAAATCAGTTACAACAAAAACTGCAAACCATGATTCAGGATGGTGCTTCAAAACTGCATATTATTACAGATTTTGATGGTACACTAACAAAACCCTATTTACATGGTAAACCAACGCCTTCATTAATATCATTATTACGTGATGGTGAATATTTAACGCCAGCATATCGAAAACGAGCACATGAATTATATGAGCAATATCATGCAATTGAAAAGGATCCCAATGTTCCACGTGGAACAAAAAAGAAACTCATGGAAGAATGGTGGCGAAAACACTGTGAATTATTAATAAAAGAAGGTCTTACACTCACAGATTTACGTTCAATAGCAGAAAGTAGATCTCTTGAATTTCGAAATAATCTGCTTCATACTCTTGATTTATTACATGAATATTCAATTCCACTTGTTATTATGTCTTCTAGTGGTGTTGGGGATGCCATTTCGCTTATGCTTGGTGAAGCCGACCACTTATATGACAATATGTATATTATTACAAATTCATTCGAGTGGGATATAAATGGAAAAGCTATATATATTCAAGAACCCCTTATTTATTCACTTAATAAAGATGAAACCTTATTGCAAAGCTACCCTACAATTTATTCTGCTATAAAAGACCGAACAAATGTGATATTACTAGGTGATAATATTGAAGATCGAGGAATGATTGAAGGTTTTCCCTATAAAAACCTTATTACAATTGGATTTTTACCACATGAATATAAAAAATATCAAAAACAATTTGAGAAAAAATTTGATGTTCTCCTTTCGGCAGATGCATCCATGGATTATGTGTATTCACTTATTCAACAAATTATAAGCGAAAAATAACGTTTGTTCCACGTGGAACATTCTACAAACTGAAACGACCCTTTACAAAAACTGATAATGATGCCATACTGATCAATATAATTCATTTAACATTTGTCATATGGAAAATGAGACATCAAAATGTGATTGTCCTGATGGTCAATGCACGTGCGGTGAAGAAAAAAAATGCTGCTGTGAGACAGAAAAAGAAGGTTCCTGCTGCTAAGTCACTGTTTCAAAATAATTTGAATGCATTGTTCCACGTGGAACATTTATGAACGATTGTGTTTTTTACTATGCAGCGGGCAGTGTTTTTTTTCGAGGCGCTGAGCCTCTTGCCACGCTAACTGAAAAATTTTTTTTTGCGCTTCTGCTAATTCTTGGCTTTCAATAATCATGGCAAACTGATCACGCCAGGAAAAAAAGGCAACTTTGTTATCATACACATTAATCTCTGGAGTAAATTGATACGTTTCGATCGGTACGAGAAGAGATGTTCGATCTTCTTCCTTATCTCGTTTATGCAACACAACCGCCATTTTTGTATTTGGAAAAATGGCATCAATGTGAATTCCTTTCTTCGCTCGGCGTTTGTAGTAATCCGGAAAATAGTCGGGAAGTGTTTTTTCTGTGTCATCAACTGAGGCATAGGCTTTAATCGTTTCAGATGAAGTGAGTGTGTCTTCGTACGCGCTTTGGATTCCTTTCTTGCCTTCATATATTTGCACTTTAGGAGTATGCACACTGCTACTCATCATTGATTTGAGTTCAGGTAAAATTTTGCGTGCCTTCTCTGCCATTTGTGTATATTGTTTTGCGCGAAATTCCATCAGGCTTACCAGGCGTTCTGGTGGAACAGCAGTAAAGGTTTTTTTATTATGCCGTTCAGATTGCATAATCAGCCCCTGCTCAGCAAGTTCTCGCAAAATGATGTAAGTAGTTGATCTATTAAGATGCGCTTCAATAGCAATTTTAACTGGTTGCGAAGTGCCCAGTTTCAGTGCAGCAAGATAGACCAATGATTGTTTGGGAGAAAGGCCAAATTGTTGTAAGTGATCTTCAAGAATCATATGTTTTGTTGTTACTAATTATAAACAAAAAAATAATACTTGTCAATTTTTAGCTAATTTTAACTATAATTTAGTATCAATTTTTTTTATACTTATTAACAATATAAATATATATGATATGTTGCAGGGTCTCAATTATGAGACAGGAGAGAAAAAGTATGAAAAGAAAAAGAATTTATTTGTTTTTGTTGATTT
>DATDUS010000052.1:0-6634 GCA_035290285.1 Patescibacteria group bacterium | reverse complement strand
CGCATATTTGAATGGCGGGCATTTGATCCGTTGACTACCTGCATATATGCCACATCTCCTGTTTTCCATTGTCCTTCTGTTCCATCAGCAACATTAGTATACGTTGCCGGTATTACTACCACAATTTCTTCGTTTGACCACACTTCTCCACATGCTTCTGGCATAGAAACGGTTGAAATGCGAGATCCATCTGCGGAACGCAAATACACTTTACTTGTCGCTGCATTATATGCACCAAAATGCTCACCAAAAAGAGTGACATATTGACCAGCGGGTCCATTTGATGGATCTAACGAATAAATAAATGGACTATCTACAGCGAGTACATCACTTGATGATTCACTTTTTTCTCCTGCAACACTCACTGCTAGTGCTGTATCGCTCGCACCAATGGCTGTACGCATGATGATTTGATTTTGCACTTGTTGTTCATCTTCTAAACAGTAATCTCCCACTGCAGTGTTTGTTTGTACATTTCCTAAATGATCTGTATTAAAACATGTTTTAAAATCTGCTGATGCCCACACAGTATTTTTCTCAAATAATATTTCTGGATGCGGTCCTAAATATAATCCATTAATGGTTAACGTTGTAGAACCATATCCAACACATGTACCATTTTGACAACTGCCAGAACCACATTCTACATGACTGGTACACGCCCCTCCGTCACGCACACCGGCATACTCCCCATAAAAATCTGCATCAGGAGTGATTGATGTAATCACCGGCATACATTCAGCATTTTCACCTGTTTCCCAGGTAATAGGATCTTCGCTTTGCGAAGCAGCGGGGTCATACCCATAAAAATTATCCACAGGAGCACCTTCTGCAATACCATCAGCATCACCATCCAGCGGGTTACCACAATAATCAGTGATTGCGCCTGCAAAATTTTGTGCCGAATCACCACCATATAACCGAGTACTATAATACGAAAAAGCTGTTAATACATTTTGTGGTCGTGCTTGTGCATAGTCAAAATTTCCACCAAAATTCCATCCTCTCAAATCTACAGGCGCTGTCCAATCTGGTGCTGTTTGTGCATCTTTCGATCCTGCTGAAGCTAAAAGATACGCCACATCATCATTAAATGAAGAAACTAACATCGGCTCAGAAAAATCGAAATTAATAACGGTGTTTAAACAAATATTGATTGATCCATCGGAAGGAAATGGAGAATTACAACTATCTTCTACTCCGTCACCATCGATATCTATACAATTGACCTGTACGGTAGGAGGTGTCTCATCTTTTTCATCTCCGGTAGTAAATGTCCAAATATAAGAGGAAGACATGGCAATGCGATCATCAATACCGTCCTCATTTATATCATTACTTAATATGCCGCTTGAACCACCAGCAATGACCGCTTCGTACGTTGTGTTCATTTCTAAATCTGTGTCCGGAATGAAATTAAAATCCTGTGTTTGTTCACCTGGGCCAAATCCAATTGTGCCTGCCACAACATCTCCTTCGCACTGTCCGGTTTCTACCCCGTCAGCTTTGGTACACTTCCCAGAAGCACATCCATTATTTGTTGAACACGCTGCTCCATTTTGCGCACCATTATATATATGTATATACCACGTATCTTGATTGATGCTATTTTTATCTACAAAATCACTCATACGTACCTGTACCGCACATAATGATGCACCAGTTTCACCCGCTTCAGGATCAGTTGCCAATACATAAAAACCAGAACTTCCATGTGGGATGGAACCGTTGCCTCCGTTATACGCAGTTTTATTTACTTCACTCGAATCGCTGGCAAATTTTCCTAAAATCCACAAAACCAGACCCCAAGAAGCTAAAATAATCAATAAACCAATAACCGCACCTTTAATAATGGCCTGCGCTTTTTTTACTTTTTCTTCATTGCCTTGTGCTGTTAACCATAAAAAACCAGCATATAAAATAAAACAAACAGCAATGATTGAAAGAACACTCAAAAAAATGTTAATAACCAGTGTAATGATTTCAATTGGATCATTATTTCCTAAACCAATGTCAATATTTGTATTGATTTGTGCGATTGCCCTGTGCGCCTGAGCAATAAAAAGAACACTGCTCAAGAACACTACTTTTCCAATAGGACAAATTGCTCTATTGAGGGAATTCGCAAAGGTCTTCATTTTTTTGATGATTATGAATTAAGGATAGATGATGAAGAAGACAAACACTCTTCAACAATTGTTTTGACTCGATTTCCATCCGCTTTCCCTTTGAATTCTTGCATCGCTTGCTTCATAACAAATCCAAATTCTTTCTTCTCTGCAGTGCGTATTATTTTTTTAATAGCCGCGCGTATTTCATCATCTGATAATTCTTGTGGAAGATAGTGTTGGATCAATTCATATTCTGTTTCTTCCTTTTTTGCAAGATCTTCTCTTTTTCCCATATGAAAGGCAGCTGCTGACTCTTTTCGTTTTTTTGCTTCTTTTTTTAAAACAGAAATAACCACTTCATCTGTAAACGTTTGTGGTTTATTGCCGGTTTTAGCAGTATAAATTAATGCAGATTTGACCATACGTAAAACCGCAACCCGTTCTGGTTGTTTTTCTTTCATTGCCGCAGTCAAATCTGAAAGAATTTTTTCATACAAAGACATACAGATTTTTTGTTACTTCTTTTTCTTTCCTTTACCAAACTGGGGCTCTTGAACTTTCAATTTGCCGGTTTTGATGAGCAAAGTTTCTTCTGTTTTTTTACGATTGCGATGAATTGCATCTTTTCGGAGTTGATTCTTTTTTGGTTTTTTCTTAAAGAATTCATCTTTTTTCTTCTTCTTTAATAAACCAATTGATTGCACTTTTCGCGAAAAAAGCCTCATTAAACTTTCATTGGATTGTTTGTCTTTTTTAACAACTTGAATCACACGTTTTCACCTTTCCTTTCTATGTTTTTATTAATTAGATTCCACTGAAAATATACCAATAATGGTTGGCTATGTCAAACTACTATGCGCGATGCCTGTTCAATGAAGTACGGGCACAAAATTTTGTGCCTCTCCAACATATACCTACACGGTAATCTTAATCGGTTCTCCGCCAACAAGGTGCAAATGAAGATGTTGTACAATTTGACCACCATCATCTCCTACATTCACCACTATTTTATATCCAGATTGATCAATGCCTTTTTCTTTGGCAATAGCAGCTGCACGAACCATCAGTTTTCCAAGTAATGGAGCATCTACTTCTGCTGCGGTATTCAAATCACTAATGTGTTTTTTTGGAACGAGCAAAAGGTGCACCGGTGCTTTTGGATTAATATCCGAGAACACGACCATGTCATCATCTTCGTACACCGTATTTGATTCTGCCTCTTTGCTTATAATTTTACAAAAAATACAATCTTGCATAGAAGTTTGGATTATTGATTAATATGCTTTTTGAGAAAGTCAATAAGCTTTGACTGAAGAATGGTTTCTTGTGAACCGTTTTCCATATCACGAACAATAATCGTTTTATCAATCATTTCTTTTTGACCAAGAATGAGCGTAAATTTTGTTTCATATTTATTGGCAAGTGATAACTGATCAGACAATCCATTTTTACTCACATTAGCAGCTACTGCAATTTCGGCTTTACGTAATTCTTCTAATAATTGCAAAGCACGTTTACGGGCAGTTTCTCCAATTTGCGCTAAGAATACATCGGGTTTAGGTGGTTGCGAGACCTGTACACCAGATTCTTTAATAGCAAGAATAGCACGTTCCACACCCATTGCCATACCAACAGCCGGCGTGTTTTCTGAACCACCTAAATCTTTCACCAAATAATTGTAACGACCACCGCCAATGAGCACGAGCGGATTGAGTTCTTCTTGATCTTTGCGCAAAATAAACTCAAAAGTGGTATTCGAATAATAATCAAGTCCACGCACTAAACGTGGTTGTAAATGATACATGACTTCTCCGGCATCCAAATACTCTAACACTTTCATAAAATGCTCTCGGCAAAGGTCGCATAAATGATCAACCGATTGTGGAGCAGACTCTGCAATAGCACGACAAGCCTCTTGTTTACAATCAAGTAAACGTAATGGATTTTTATTGAGACGATTTTTACAATCTTCACACAAATTCTTTTTATGCGTTTTGTAATATTCTTTCAAAACAGAAATATATTGCGGCCGACATTCACGGCAGCCAATTGAATTCACAAATGCCATCACTTCCAGTCCAAGATCGGTTAATAAATGATTCCCGAGAGAAATAAGTTCCGCATCAACCGCTGGTTGATTTGAACCAATCACCTCCCAGCTCACTTGATTAAATTCACGATATCTCCCTGCTTGCGGCCGATCATATCGAAAGAGTGGGCCAGAAGTCCATAGCTTTACCGGTTGTGGCACATTCTTCATGCCGTGTTCGATATAGGCTCGGCAAACGCCTGCAGTAAATTCTGGACGCAATGCAACGATATCTTCGCCTGGTGTTTCAAACGTATACATCTCTTTTTCAACAATATCAGATGTTTCGCCAACAGAACGAACATATAATCCTGCCTCTTCTACCACTGGCACATCAATGCGTTGATATCCATACGCACGTGATGCTTGTGCAGCAGATTCATTCACATACTCAACATACGGTTGCTCTTGCGGCAATACATCACGCATGCCACGTAATAATTGCGGTTTTTTTCCTTTTGACACTTTCTTTTTCGGAACTAAAGTGGTTTTTTTTGATTTTTCCATTGTTTTTTTCGTCACCATAATAAGAAATTAATTATACTGAACTTGGGTAAAACGCGCCAATCGCGTAAATGGCCATGCACGAAGCCATGTTCGTCCAATAATCGTATCTTTTGTCACTGGACCAAAATTTCTCCCATCTAAACTCATACTTCTATTATCTCCTAATACTAATAATTCATCTTCTTTAAGTGTCAGATGCATATTTCCCCATGTTTCAACAGAAGATGCAAGGTACGCAGATTCATCGAGCTTTTTCCCATTAATATACACATGTCGATCTTGCACTTCAACTGTTTCGCCTGGAAGACCAATGACTCGTTTAATAAAAAACTGAGATTGGTCATATGGATCGCGTAATACAACAACATCACCCCGTGCTGGGGCATGGAACCGATACGAAAGTTCATCAATCACTAAATATTCGTATTGTTTAAAATTTGGTTCCATTGATGTCCCTTTTACATAAAAAGGTTGTATCAAGAAATATCGAACCGGAATAATAATCGCAAGAGAGATAATGACAACTTTAGCCACTTCCCAAGTAAATGTACCTGCATTGCGCAATTTTTCTTTCCATGTTGATGGAATTTTTGTTGGCATGTCCACAATCGTAAAAAATCAATATAAATTAAACAGGCTTTTAAATGAAGCTCCCTTTAATATACCAGAAACCTATAAAAATATCAAAATCGTCGTATATCTTCTGTATAGAGTTTTTCTACTGCTCGCTTTGCAATATCTGAATCAAGAGGTACATCAGATAGGCCATACTTTCCTGGTCGCATAAATGCTTGAACCATACGCGTCAAGATATGACGACGCATATCATCAGTCAATTCATTAAATCCTGTATTTGTTTGAAATTCATCAATCTTCACACGTTTTCTAGCTTCTGCAGCGGCGTCCTGTAAAAGAGAAGGATAATGAGAAAACAAATATTCGACTGCCATATTTATTGCTTTTGCTGCTTCAATCTCACGCGTTTCAGAACTTACCATTATTGGGCTTCGCAACTGATCATTCCGAAATACAATAGCTGAAGCTTCAGGAGATTGATCAATAACTATATTCAGCATTGCTGCTATTTCTGCACCAAGGTGAATTGCCTCTCCCACACTGGAATCATGTGCAAAAAATTCTACCGTTTTTCTTTTGTGGTCTGGTGTTTTGTCAACTGTTGTTTCTCTTTGAAAAAAAGTATCTAAATCCAAATCTGGTCGTTCTGATAATCGTCGCAGAGCTCTCTCTTTTTCTTGCTGAATACTTACTTCTGCTTGTTGTTCATACGATTGAGCGTGTGGGAGGTCTTGCGAAAATACATCTACCGTCTGATTTCCACACAGTTGCCGCAAACTCCTCAATGTATCATTGTGTTCTTGCTTTTGAGCAAGTCTACCTTTATTTTCATGAGTGAGAGCCGCTTCTACACAACTCCATAATCTACGTGCAAATTGTTTCCTCTTTTCTAAAGAATCTTTTCCTTCGACGATTTCACGCGATTCCTTATCATGAACAAAATTTCCTCTATCAAAATGTGTTGTGGGCATGTAGGATTCTTTTGACATAATAATAATTGATTATTTTATTACAATATATTATATCATTTTCGGCCATTTTAGCAAGGGGGAGGGCAACGAGTAATTATATTGTACGACGAATAAAGGTGATGTTGCGTTTTATGCGGTCACCACGACGGAAAGAATATAACGAGTGATCTTCAACCGTACACACACGCATCACTTCAATATTGCGTTCTGGAATGCCGGCTTCAATGCACTGCAATACATTGGCTTGCCATAAGTCGACATGAAACACTCCTTCCTGTTCTTCTGATTCTTGAACTACACTTGGGTCAAACTGCCGTGCCACTTCTTTGCCTACTGCAAAACACTTTGGGCAAATGGCTGGGCCAATACCAACGACAATA
>DATDUS010000051.1:0-3770 GCA_035290285.1 Patescibacteria group bacterium | reverse complement strand
AATCAAGTTCGGCCAATAGAGTCACCCTCAGGACAGTCGACACCATCTTCTTCTGTGCCTGTTGCCGATTCCGACGGGGATGGATTAATAGATGCAGAAGAAATAAGTCTAAAAACCGATGCAAAAAAAGTAGATTCCGACGGGGATGGATTAACAGATCGGCAAGAAGTTCAGATTTATCAAACGAATCCATTGAATGTTGATACAGATGAAGATGGATTTACAGATGGTGAAGAAGTACGAAATTTTTATAACCCAAATGGATCAGGTAAATTACTTGATGTGATTGATGCGATTGAACAATATAATAACGAAAAATAATAATTCTTCATTTCTATGTTTGAACAACAAATGAGTTCATCGGTTCAGCCATTGCAGCCACAACCAATGTCATCCAATGTACCTCCACAACAGCCACAGCCGATACCAGTACGTTCTACTACCACTGATATGCCGCCTTGGATGAATAATAGAGCCGCTGCACCTGTGTTGCCACTCAATGGTGGACAGTCACCAGTATCACCCATTCAACAAACATCGCTTGCTCAGCGTGTGTATACTATACCGGAAAAATTTCTGCCAAAAGTACATCAACAACCCATTCATTCGGGCACAAAGCGATTGATTATCATTATTGGTATCATTCTGGCTATTTTGATTATTCTTGTTGCAGCACTTGTGTATTTTTTGCAAACACGTGCGAGTTTGGAAGAGCAGCCGAATCCAAATGTTCCATCTATTAGCACCTCTAATCAAAATGTCAATTCCAACGCAAATCAAAATCAGAATACAAACCAAACAAGTAACCAAAATAATACCAATACAGTGACTGCAAATGGAAATGAGAATTTAAATGCAAATGTAAACGCACAGTTGTTTCCAAACCAAAATCAGAATACGAATAATACTGTAAACGGCAACAATATGAACAGTAATACAAATTCACCGCTCATTATTGCCAGTCGATCAAATGTCGTGGATGCTGCAGATAAAGATCGAGATGGATTAACCGACGAAGAAGAAGCAAGTGTGTATAAAACAAAATCAAATCTTCCGGACACAGATTCAGACGGATATGTTGATGCGACAGAAATTATACACCTATTTTCTCCATTAAACGCAAAGCAAACGTTAATAGAGAGTGGCTTAGTGATTCAAGAAAAGAATAAAGATTTTGGATGGAATATTTATTATCCGGCGAATTGGTTAGCAGAAAAATTAAACGAGAATGCGCGAGAAGTATTATTTACTCCAGATACTATTGAAGGCGAATTTATGGAAGTCATTGTTGAAGATAACAATAAAAAGCAATCAGCAGCCGAATGGTATGCATCATTATATACTAATATGAAGCCTCAAGATGTTAAAACCGCTACAGTAGGTGGTATGCAAGGAATAGTGAGTACAGATGGGCTGGCATATTATGTTGCAGATGACCATTATATTATTGGTATTATTTATAATACGGGCACCAGTACACGTCTTCATTTTCGTAAAACGTTTGAGATGATGGTTGCAAGTTTTTCGTATTCTTTTATTGCTCCAAAACAATCAGTAGATGAGAATGACAATGTGAATAATAAAAATACGAATAAAAATAACACCAAAAATTAATTATCATATTATTGACGCATGAACATTGAATTGCATAAAGAAATTCCATTTCGATCACTAACCTATAAGGATGTTTTGCAACTGTGCACTGCAGTACAACGCGTTATT
Organism: Patescibacteria group bacterium; assembly: GCA_035290285.1. GTDB lineage: Bacteria > Patescibacteriota > Patescibacteriia > UBA9570 > XYC2-FULL-38-9 > DATDUS01. The sequence continues at coordinate 2,048 of DATDUS010000051.1, read as the reverse complement.
CGTATCCCAAAATCTTTCACTCTTTCAATTGCCATCGTGTCTTCTCGTTCAATGCAACGATTAAATCATCTATATCGTCATAAAAATTTTTCTACGGACGTTCTTTCTTTTCTGTACTCTGCACAATCGGGCGAAATTGTTCTTTCTGCGCAAGATATTCGATCGCAGGCAAAAAAGTTTCATCATTCTTTTCGGACAGAAGCACTATTTTTGTGCATTCATGGATTATTACACTTACAAGGATTCGATCACGAACGCTCAAAAAAAGAAGCTGCTAAAATGGAATCTCTTGAACAATCAATTTTACGCATATGTGGTTTAGCATCGGTTCGTTAAAAAAAAGTTTTCACTATGCATGGAATGGGTTAAAATATACCTTCCAACACGAACAAAATTTTCGGTTGCACCTCATTATTACAGCAATTGTGTTGGGCATGATGTTTTTATTTTCCGTCAAGCAATGGGAAGCAGTTGCCCTTATTTTTGTTATTGTTGCAGTGCTGATTTTGGAAATTATGAATACTATTTTTGAACGTTTTGTTGATTTACTCATGCCAAGATTGAACCATTATAGTGAAATTATTAAGGATATGATGGCTGCAGCTGTTTTTTTAGCATCTGCAGGTGCTGCGATTGTTGGGTTCATCATTTTTTATCCCTACATTGTTGTACTCATTTTTTAAACAATGTGGTATACTATAAGCATCTATTATATGTAATGAGTTATTAGGGTATATGACACGAGAAGATATCATCACCGGCTTAGATATAGGCTCCACCACCATTCGAGTGGTGAGTGGCCAGGTAAAGATAGGATCAAACGGTGCACCGGCAGTTCATATTATCGGTGCTGCTGAATCCCCGGCAGAGGGGATTAGTAAAGGATCTGTCACAAGCATTGAAGATGCTGTTTCGAGTATTTCTGCTGCTTTAGAAAAATGTGAGCGCATGACTGGCATTCCGATTGAACACGCCGCAGTGAGCGTGAATGGCTCTCATGTGATAGCTCAAGAAAGCCATGGTGTTGTTGCAGTTTCAAAAGCAAATGGGGAAGTGGGAGAGGATGATGTTGCACGTGTGATTGATTCTGCTCAAAGTGTAGCGACTCCTCCAAATTATGAAATTCTTCACGTCATTCCACGTAGTTTTTCTGTTGATGATCAAAAAGGGATTAAAGATCCTGTCGGCATGACCGGTATTAAATTAGAGGCGGATATCCAAATAATTTTCGGGATGACTGCTCATGTTAAAAATTTAACAAAATCTATTTATCGTACTGGAGTGGATGTAGATAGTTTAGTGGTAGAGGTTTTAGCAGCTTCGGAAAGTGTTCTCACTAAACGCCAAAAAGAATTAGGTGTTGCATTAGTTAATTTTGGTGGCGCGACAACGAGTATTATGGTGTTTGAAGAAGGAGATGTTATTCATACAAAAATTCTTCCGGTTGGCGCAGGTCATATTACGAATGATATTGCCATTGGTTTGCGCACATCTGTCGATGTGGCTGAAATGGTAAAAATACAATTTGGAACCGCTTTACCTGAAGAAGTATCAAAACGTGATGAAATTGATTTGGCTAAACTTGATCCTAATGAACAAGTCATTGTGTCGCGCAAAGAAATTGCTGAAATTATTGAAGCACGAATGGAAGAAATTTTTAAAATGATTCAAAATGAATTACGGTCAATCAATAGAGATAGTAAACTCCCTTCAGGTATTGTATTTGCCGGTGGTGGCGCAAAATTGAATGGGTTAATTGATATGGCAAAAACCCATTTTCGTACTTCTGCCTCTATTGGTGTGCCAAACCATATTTTGACAGCTATTGATAAAGTGAATGATCCGGTATATGCAACAGCCATTGGATTAGTATTATGGGGGCAAGGACTCGAGCGAGAAGCAGGGCGTTCCATGAGTGCTCATTTTTCATCTGTTGCCAAAGTGACTGGTAAAATGGGGAAATGGTTTAAATCTTTAATGCCGTAATTGGATAGTGTGAAAAATAGTATAAAAATTACGCATTTGAGGATAGTTCTAGGAGAACATGA
>DATDUS010000050.1:0-15479 GCA_035290285.1 Patescibacteria group bacterium | reverse complement strand
GGACGGAGACGGGGTTGACGTCTGTGCAGGCGACTGCAATGACAATGACCCCGCTGTCAATCCCGACGCGCCGGAGGCCTGCAACGGTCTGGACGACAACTGCAACGGAGAGATTGATGAGGGCTGCCGCAACCAGAGCTGGTGGACGGCCTTCACAACCCGGCTGACGAACCTGATTCGCTAGCCGAGAATTTCTGCCGCGCCTCACATTGAAAAGAGGAAGGTGCGGCAAGACCCGAAACACAACGTGCGAATGCGCGCGAAAAAGGATCCTAAGATCCTCTCTGTATCGCCGCTCGTTTCTACGATGTGTCTTCGGGTCCTTTTTTTACTCAAAAATTTTTTTATAAATCCTCTTTACATTTTTTTATGCAATGATATATTGTGCATGACGTCCCAATATTTTTTGGGATTTTTTTGTTATCAATATGTTTCAGAATCGAAAAATAATTCGTTTGAAAAAATTTGATTATTCAAAACCGGGGTATTATTTTGTTACCATTTGTGTACAAAACCGGGCATGTATTTTTGGTATAATAAAGAATGGTGAAATGATTTTAAATTTTTTTGGAAAAACGATAAAAAATTGTTGGGAACATATTCCAAAACATTTCCCACATGTTGTATTGGATGAATATATTATTATGCCCGATCATATGCACGGAATTATCGTTATCGTAGGGACACAAAATTTTGTGACCCTACATAAAAATCAATTTGGGCCACAATCAAGAAATTTGGCATCGATTGTGCGTGGATTTAAAATTGGTGTTACAAAATATGCCAACAATAATAACATTTCATTTCAATGGCAATCACGATATTACGATCATGTCATTCGTGATGCACATGATTTGAATCGTATTCGTTTATACATTCGAAACAATGCACAGAAACATCAAATATAATTTGTATTCATTTTGGGCATGATTGCGCCACTTGATGTGTTTTTTGGTTCTTTTTTTACTCAAAATTTGATACTATTTAAAAAATCTGTTATATTATATTAAAGAAGAGCAATTAGATTTTTTAGACGCAGTGAATGATTTTAACATTCGATCTCGTTATCCGGAATATAAATTAGATTTTTATAAAAAATGTACCAAAGCGTATAGTGAAAAATATTATCGACAAATCACCATACTGTACAATATTTTATGTCTAAAATTAAAGCAAAAAAAATAGTCATTCAATACGCTCGGGCATTGCAAGCATCACATTATTCTTTTAGTGCCATTTATTTATTTGGTTCACAAGTGAAAGGTACGGCGAATCGTTGGAGTGATATTGATATAGCGGTAGTATCTAATCGGTTGCAACGTGATTATGACGCAAATCGTTTTGCTTTATGGAAAATAAGACGACAAGTTGACCTCCGAATAGAACCGCACGGTTTTACAGTGAAAGATTTTGCGAACAATGCCAACCCAATGGCTTACGAAATTCGTAAGACCGGTATGAGAGTGGTATAAAATTCAAGGCTTCTCTTATGTGCCATTCGTTTGTACGATGTGTCTTTTGGGTCTTTTTCTATAAAACTGATTGATAATTTTTGAGTAAAAAAACCACTTCATTTTTGAGGTTCTTTTTTATCCATTCTTTTTCTTTTTCGCTTATCAATTCGCCTAAGCCCTGCAATATTTGTTTGTCTCCTACCTGTTCAATTGTAGTGATACAATCATTCAAATATGCATTACATGTCTTTCCTGTTCTTGCTTTTATACTTTCCGCATTTATGTCCCAATTATTTTTTGCAAAATACCAGACATCATAAATATCTCGCATAGCAGTTTCTGTGCGCTGAGTTAGAGCGATTAATTTACTTGAAAATAAGTATTCTTTTTTGCTTGCCCATAAAGAAATACCTAAGTATTCTTTTAATTCATAGTGAGTTTTTATTTCTGGTACAAGCGATCGAGTATTTATTTCTAGTTTAATATTGTGGTCTGCGTCACCATATGAAAGCAAGAAAAAAATAGTATAGCGTTTGATTCTGGCTTCTTTTATTGCGCCATATTTTTCAATATTTTTTTTTATTTTTGTGAATACACGCTCTAGCGCAGCTGTATTGTTTGGTTCTAGAAAATCAAAATCTAAATCAACCGAAAAACGGGGAAGCTGATAGAAAAAATAGGCACATGTACCACCTTTAAAACCTAAAAGCGGGGCTATACTTGTATCGCTATAGATGTCTCGCAGAATTCGCCCCATAATTAAGCGGTGTTTTTCTTTATTGAGCATAGTGTGTGTGATATTTTTTTAATCGTTTGATGAGTTGCTGGTTATCATAGAGTGTGACTAGCTCAAAACAGACATTCCAGTCAATTGAATCGAGATGATCAAAATAGTAGGTTGGGGACAGGTAAAGCATATCTAAAAATGCACGTTCAGGCGTTGCAATACTGTAATTGTTTTCAGTTATAATGCCAGATGAATTATAAAGTACTTGCTCTTTGAGTTTTCGAAATGTAAATGTGTGTGTATCTAGCGTGAGTGTTTTGGGCCAAGGTCCTGCTACAAAGAGTGTGTCATAGTGTTGAAAAATAATTCCTGCTTCCCGTAAAACGGTTTCGAAACTGATGTATGAGGGAGTATAGAGACTGGTTGCAAGTTCTTTAGGGTTATAGTTCGCATCTTTTGCATATACTCCGCGAGTAAGTCGGAGAAGGCTGCCTCGTTTCACATAGTATGCAATTTTGGCTTTAAGGTTGTTTTGATTCGTTTCATTCCAAATTAAAGCAAGATCTTTGTTTGTGAAGACCGTTTTCGTGGATTGATACAGTTTTGCAATGGTGTTATCCATGAGGTTATAGTTTGTTTGACGGAGGTCATATTTATTCTTACTTCCATTATATATTATTAGAATTATTTGGTCAATACTGACGATGTATTTTGGGGGGCTGTATAACAAGTTGGGCATGCTTGCATTATTTGTTCGTGCTATGTGTCTTTTTGATTCTTTTTTTTATCAATATGTTTCAGAATTTTGTTACCATTTGCGTACAAAACCGGGCATGTATTTTTGGGCATATAAAAAATGATGAAATGATTTTAAATAATTTTGGGAAAATGGCAAACAAATATTGGAAAAATATCCCCAAACATTTTCCCCATGTTGTGTTGGACGAATATATTATTATGCCCGATCATGTGCACGGAATTATCATTCAACGAAAAATGGCCACCATCGAAAAATCAATTTGGGCCACAATCAAGAAATTTGGCATCCATTGTGCGTGGATTTAAAATTGGTGTTACAAAATATGCCAACAATAATAACATTTCATTTCAATGGCAATCGCGATATCACGATCATGTCATTCGTGATGAATACGATTTGAATCGTATTCGTACATACATTCGAAACAATGCACAGAAACATCACATATAATTTGTATTCATTTTGCGACTGATGTTACCATTCGTTTGTACGATGTGCTGGATCCTTTTTTTATCCAAAATTTTCTCTATTGTATTGACGTTTACTCTTTTTCTGGTATCATTCTATTTGGACACTTTCAACTTCTCCTGAAGAGAAGTTTTTTTTATGAGAACAATTGCATTTATTGATGCCTCTAATTTATTTTATGGTGGAGAAAAAAGTTTAGGCTGGAAAGTTGATTGTCATAAACTGCGTTTATATTTACAAAAAAAGTATACTGTAAAAACAGCCTATTATTTTGGTGGTGTAGAAATTGGCAAGTTTCCATTTGATTACACATATTTTGGCATTGTACCGATTGTTCCACTTTTGAAATATTTTGATGATTGCATTGAACGTGAACCGGGCAATAGTTATTTATTACGACAATATATGAAGAAAGTACGGTTTTATTCTAAATTGGAACAGTTTGGTTATTCCCTTTGTTTGAAACCGGTAAAAATATACCATCAATCAGATGGTACAATAAAAAAGAAGGCAAACTGTGATGTAGATATGACTTTTTATTTTATGAAGGAAAAAAATTATTTTGATCGAGCCGTTATTTTGTCTGGAGACGGAGATTTTTTATTGGTATTACAATATTTACAGCAATTAGGAAAAGAGGTAATCATTTTAGCTCGTGGTTCACGAACAGCACGAGAGCTTCGGCAATTTGCAGGAGCAAATTTTAGAGATTTTGTTCGATTGCGAAACTCTATTGAATGGAATGAAAAATAAAAAAACGGACATGCGAGATATCCATTTTACGTTTAGTATTAAATAGTATATTTCATTTATAAAAATTGTCAAATTTTTGTGACTGTATTAATTTAGAGTGGTCGTTTGTACGATGTGTTTTCCCGGTTCTTTTTTTACTCAAAATTTTTTCCATTGTTGTATATTGTGAATTTTTGTTGAATATGATATATTTTTTCTGTAAAAACAATTATATGACTACTAAACAACTTGCAAAACAACTTACGCGTGTAGAATCAGAGGTAGATAATATACGTCGTAAGTTAGAAAAACTTCATCGAAAAGAAAAAAAGGAGCAGCAGATACAACAATGGAAGAAAGTTGGAGGTATATTGTCAAAAAAAAAGATAAATGCGGTTACTTGGCAGCGGAAAATGCGTAGCGAATGGGATCATCGGTCAAATTAAAAAGTCATATGCAACTTTTACTCGACACGAATATTCTCATTGAGCATCTTCAATTTGGCACAATTCCACCACCGCATTTTTTCGATTATAGTATTTCTACTATTACTGAAGCAGAAATATTACGTTTGAGCGGTGTTGGAGAACAAGAAATTGAAAAAATAGAACAATGGTTGATGACTGTTGAAATTATTCCAGTAACTTCTGTTATTGCACGCAAAGCTGCTTTTTTGGGGCGAACACGCAAAACAAAACTTCCTGATTTATTGATTGCTGCAACGGCAATAGAATTGAATATTCCTTTGGTAACAAAGAATGTGAAAGATTTTCGTCGCATTCCGCATTTGAAGGTGATGAAGCAAATTTCATAATTGAAAAAAAATTATTCCTGGATAGTGCCATTCATTCGTTTCGTACGGTGTGTCTCCCCGGTTCTTTTTTTATTCAAAATCTTTTTTATAAATCCTCTTTACATTTTTTTTGGTGATGATATATTGTGCATGACGTCCCAATATTTTTGGGATTTTTTATATGACAACACATCAATATCGTATCGCATCCAACCGTTTACCAGTATATGATTATACACAACCCGGCTGGTATTTTGTCACCATAAATACCAAAAATCGTCATCCATATTTTGGGGTCATTGTAAACGGTGAAATGCAATTATCAAAAATTGGCATGGTGGTTAAAAATGAATTATTGAAAACACCAAAAATTCGTTCATACGTTTTGTTGGATGAATACGTTATTATGCCAAATCATATTCATGTCATTATTGTGATTAACGCACGCCATAACCATAATAAAACGAATACGGTTGTAGAGACGCCCCGCCGGGGCGTCTCTACGGAAAACGTTTTACAATACGTGGTACACCATCCAAAACCGTATACGGAAAACGTTTCATTAAATACGACAAACCATTGGAAACCGCATTCATTAGGCGCAATGGTGAATCAATTTAAATCAATATGTACAAAATACATTCGAACACATATCAATGCCCATTTTGCATGGCAATCACGATATTATGACCATATTATTCGCAATCAATATGAATTAAACCGTATTCGTGCATATATTCGTAACAATGCGCAGAAACATCACATATAATTTGTATTCATTTTGCGACTGATTTTACCATTCGTTTGTACGATGTATCTCCCTTACTTTCTTTTTATAGTGTGCTTTGATATACTCCATTTATGAAATTTCCTCGTTCAAAAAAGCTGTTGTTTGCGAATAATAAAGGTGGTGTTGGCAAAACAACACTCGCCTTTAATTGCGCAATGTCTTTTGCAAAACAAGGCTATAAAACAGTGTTAGTTGACCTTGACCCGCAGTGCAATCTTTCGCGCTTAGCTCTTGGAGACGCTCAATATGCGAATACACTTTTTTCTTCAACATATAAAGATATGTTTGATGTATTAAAAGGAGTTATTGAAGGCGGATCAGATATTGATGTTTCTGTACCGTTTATTCCGGTTCCTCGGAGCAATTCAAATTTATCTCTCATGAAGGGAAGTGTAAATCTTTCTCTCTATGAGAATCTTCTCGTGTCAGCATACGGCCTTGCAGCCGCCGGCCAACGGCTTGGGTATTTTCAAACCAGTGCGATTGACCGGTTTCTTCGAGAAAAAGGTTTGCATGAAGAGGTGGACATTTTTGTCATTGATACATCGCCCAGTCTTTCACTCCTGAATCAAATTATTTTTCTTGGTTCAGATTATTTTATGGTTCCGATGATGCCAGATGCGTTTAGTGTGCAGGGTATAGAAAATTTAGGCACTATGTTTGAAAAGTGGAAGCAGAATTGGAAAGTAACGGGTAAAGCCCTTTCAGGAGATACAGAAAATAAGTTTGTTCTTTCAGGCGACGGGTTATTTATTGGGTATGTGGTGAATTCATACAATGTGTATGGCAAACAACCTATTAAAGATCATCGTCATTGGATTGCAGAAATTCCACAAAAAGTAAAACAATTTTTGTCTGAAAAACACTGTAGAAATGGGTTAGTTGAAAAAAGTTGGAAACATCCACTTTCTATTATTCAAGATTACGGAAGGATTCCAGCAAAATGTCAGGAAATTGGAGTGGCCATATTCGATCTTGACCCGGCACTTATTGAAGACATACATCAAGGGACAAAGGAAAATATTGAAAAATCAAAAGAAGAATTTAAGATACTTTCAGAAAAAATTATAGCTACACTAGCGCAATACTAATACCATAGTTCATGAGCATCGTACCCGTATTTGACCATTTTTTATGCCCATGATAGGCTTGTTGTACTTAATCAACAGCATGGTGTTTCCCGTTGCATAAAAAAGCACGGACCATGCCTTCCGCCTGCAAGCATTGTGGCTTCAGGAGATGGTGAGGCGAAACAACATCATAACCAATATCATATGGAACAACACCAAAAGGTCGAACAGGCCGAAGGAGGCGTATTTGCGTTCGCTCCAAAAGAAGAGCGTATTGAGCATTATGAAATACTGGTACTTCTGACACAAATGGAAAGTGAACAAACCGCACAGAGTATTATTGATTCTATCAAGAATCATATAACAGATTTTGGTGGCATGATCACTCATGAAGAAAATCTGGGTAACCGTGAACTTGCCTATACTATTGCAAAAGCACGCATGGGCATATTTTATACCATTGAATTTGATTTGCCCACTTCAAAATTGAAAGAAATCAATGAAAAATTGCGTATTCGAAAAGACATTACACGATTTCTTATTGTGAAGAAGCATATAAAATCTACTGAAGAGTTAGCGGAAGATGAACGTATTCGCCAAAAAATTGAAGGCCGAAAGAAAGCGAAAATGCTTGCAAATTTAGCAGTCGAAAATGCAGCGCAAGAAAAAGCAGCAGCAAAGGAAACAGCAGAAACAAAAACACCGATAACACCAGTATCATCGCGCCCTGCCGCAGTCATAGAAGAAACTCCTGCAACACCACCACAGGCAAAAGAGCAACCAGCGCCTACAGAAGAGAAAGCGGTAAAAAAACCAAAAACAAAGAAATCGTTGGAAGAATTGGACAAAGAAATTGAAAAGTTGCTCAGTGATGATATTGATTTATAAAAAAATAAAACTATATCTATGGATTTGAATAAAGTAATGATCATCGGTCGTCTTACGCGCGACCCAGAAGTGCGTACTATTCCTTCTGGTCAACAGGTTGCGACATTTAGTGTTGCTACTAGCCGTCAATGGAATGACAAAGCGAGTGGTGAAAAAAAAGTACAAGCGGAATTTCATAATGTGGTAGCATGGCGACGTCTTGCAGAAATTTGTGGGCAATATTTAAAAAAAGGAAGACAAGTCTATATTGAAGGGTATCTACAAACACGCTCATGGGATGATCAATCGGGCACAAAACGCTATCGAACGGAAATTGTTGCAGAAAACTTAATTATGTTGGGCTCCAAAGGTGAAGAAGGAAACAACGGATTTGCACCGACATCAACACAACCTTCTGCCGCTTCATCATCCAACACCTCTCAAACGCCTCCTCCACCACAGCCAGATGGGGAAGAAGTTATTTCAGTAGAAGATATTCCGTTTTAATATGTACAGATGCTCCGTTAGAGCGTCTTTTTACCGTTTAACTATATATAACATTTATGGCATATATCAACACATCTTTACATAAAAGGAAACAACAACAAAAACAACAACGCAAGCATTTTTGTTATTTTTGTTCTAATAACATTAAAGAGATTGATTACAAAAATGTAACCATTCTCCAAAAATTTATTTCAAATTATCAACGCATTTTGCCGCGTTCACGCATGGGTTCATGCGCACGGCATCAACGGCAACTCACACAAGCGGTAAAACGTGCTCGATTCATGGGATTGGTTGCTTATATCAATGATCAAAAATAACTGAGTACTATATGTATTCAATCTCTGATTTAAAAGTTGGTACAGTTATTACACGAGATGGCGCGCCGTACCAGATTATTCGATCAACCCATTCAAAACAGGCTCGAAGCGGGGCTGTGCTTCGTACAAAAATGCGTAATCTTATTACCGGTCAAGTGTTAGAACATACTTTTCAAGGTGGTGATTCTATTGAACCTGCTGATCTTGCTCATGAAAAAGCGAATTTTTTGTATCGAGAAAATGAGGAGTTTATGTTTATGAATAATCAAAGTTATGAACAGTTTGGGTTGTCACGTGATGCAGTAGGGGATTTGGCAAACTATGTGAAGGAAGGAGAGGATGTTGAAGTAATGTATTTTGAGGGAAAACCAGTGAGTATTGTGCTGCCGCCAAAAGTTGTTCTGACTGTTGTTGAGGCGCCCCCTGGTGTAAAAGGTGACTCTGCCTCAAACGTTACAAAAAAAGTGAAACTCGAAACAGATTATGAAATTTCCGTCCCATTATTTATTAATGAAGGAGACAATATTCGTGTAAACACTGATACTGGAGAATATGTTGAACGAGCATAAGTTCTGAATATCTCGATATTGCTCGAAATTTTTTGAACAAATCTGGCGTAAATCTGAGCACGGACTGCACAAATTATTTTGCGACAGTGCCTAAGTTGTACTGTGCTATTGCTCATAGTATAATTGATGCATATATATATGAGGAGCAGGTTATTTATTTTTTGCTTTGTTATTGTTGCAGTGTTCAACGTGTTATTTATAATTCCACGACCGGTGTATGCAGGAGAATATTCTGTAAGTTGTACAGGGTCTGCAAGTACTCCGACTGACATTACCGAATCATCATATACTACAAACGATACCCTAACATTGACTGATGGAGGGGATGGATATTGTCAGCTAGATGCTGCGCTTACAGTCAATACACTCAATGTGAACGCCGGAGTAACCTTGACTCACGTAGCACAAAATACAACCGGCATTACTATTACTGCAACGAATGTGACGGTTGACCTCAATGGGGCAATCAATGTTGATGGCAAAGGATATGTTGGCGGTTCTGGAGGAAATATCGCTGGTTCTGGTACTGGTGGTGGTCAAGTGGCTGCAATGACTGCAGGTGGAAATAATGGCGGAGGTGGTGCTGGTTATGGTGCTGCCGGTGGTACAGGAAACAATGGCGCGACAGGCGGTATTAGTTATGGCAGCGAAACAAATCCGGTGGATCTTGGTAGCGGTGGTGGAGCTGGAAGGTACTACGCGGTTATACAGTATTATTTAGATGGAGGCAATGGTGGCGGTTTGATTCATATTGCTGTTACCGAAACATTCACACTCAATGGTGTGTTGTCTGCCACTGGTACCGATGGGCAAGGAAACGCAAGTGCATCTGCCGGCGGAGGTTCCGGCGGAACAGTATACATTAGTGCTCAAACGATTACTGGCAGTGGCACTATAAGTGCAATTGGCGGCACAGCACCGAGTGGTCCAACACGGCGTGGTGGTGGCGGTGCCGGTGGTCGAACGCGTCTTGAATATGTAACGAACACGTGGTCTGGCAGTCCAGCAGTAACCGGTGGCAGTGGAGCCAACGCTGGCGGTACGGGTACCACCAGTGAACTAACCTATACGGTTCCATCTACACCGTCTATTTCTTCTCCGCTTGATCTTTCCTATAATGCTTCACAAAACCCGACTATTGCAAGCTCCGCCTATACTTCAAATGGAGCAGCTCATGCTACGAGCGATTGGAAAGTGACAACCGATTCCGGAGGAAATACGGTGGTGTGGAGCGCAGAGGACGATGCGACCAATAGAACCAGTATTATTACCAACGCAACGAACGGAACGTTTTCCGGTGTTTTAGACGGAGCAACACAATTAGTGCAAAATACCTCATATTATGTGTTCGTACGTCATACAAATATGGCCGGAGATTCATCATGGTCAACTGGTGTAACATGGAAAACAGTGTATACCGGCATTACAACCACTCAAACATGGGAATTTGATGAAGTAACTCCAGCAGATTCCTATACATATAATACCGATTATGTTGATATCAACGCCTCGTCTAACAGTTTGGCTCAATTAAAAGACTTAGGAAGCGGAACCTATGAGGTTGCGGGTCTTGCTGGTTGGTCACGGCTTCTGTCTGTTACAGTGACAAATAACATTGCCTCTGATTTAACCAATTTTCAAGTACGTGTGCCTGTCACCTATGATGCTGATATGCAAGTCGATTTTGATGATATACGATTTACAACAAATGACGGTACGACATTGGTTGATTATTGGCTTGAAACCAAAATAGACAGCACATCGGCGGTATTTTGGGTGGAAGTGCCAAGTATTCCTGCTTCAGCGAGCACTCTCCTGTATATGCAATATGGTAATAGCACGGTAAGTTCTGCTTCTAGTGCTGATGACACATTTATTTTTATTGATGAATTTAGCGGTCCAAGCCTTGCGGCAAATTGGACGGAAGTAACAACAGGCGGAGCAAGTACAGGCACATTTTCCAGTGGTCAATGGACAAAAACATGCGTCGGCAGTGGTGAATGCGATTGGTGGAGCACAAGTGATTTGGATGCTGGTATATATATTACAGACCCGGGAGGTACATGGGAGGCCGTGACTCTTATGACAGCAAAATCCACTGACTCATCAAGACAAATGGGTTTAATGCTTTATCAGGCTCTTAAAGATGGATGGATGTGGGTAGAGAATGCAGGAGGGAGTTTACTTCTTGCACAAACCGGTACAAATCGATGCACAGGAGCAACTGGCGTGGATGTTCCGGTATATTTAAAGATAAAAAAAATAGTTGCAGACGGAGGCGATGAAAATTATACATTTTGGCATTCAACAGACGGCAGTAGTTGGACACAATGTTCCACCTATACTGCAACCGATACAATGAGTAAAGTGGGATTATTTGTGAAAGATTGGATTAATGATGCAAATACGACTACCGCAACCTTTGATTATTTTTATCTCAAACAATATGCTGCTACTGAACCAACAGTATCTTTGGGTTCAGAAATTCAATCATATACTGTCATTTCCATTACACCTTCATCTTCTGGGGCGCATCCGAATTATAATCAACTCTATCGCTTTACAGAAACACTTGGGTCAGGCAGCCAAGGGAGCACAGCGTATCAAATAGGTGTTGATACTGATGCAGACGGTGTGGTGGCAAACGATGGGAATGCTCCAAGTGATGGATGGTATTATGTGGATGGAACGACATGGACTTTAGCAACCACTGATAGTTCACATCATAATTCTGCAACGACTATTGATAATTTTTTGTCGGCAATCGTTTCACAAATTGGTACAGGTAATGTTTATTTTAAGGTGTTTTTAATTTCCAATGGTACGGAGCAAGTAAAAATTGATCGTTTGGCATTAACATATGGCCATAACATTCCGGAAACACCCTCTATAACGTCACCCGCAAATAGTGCCACCGGAGTTGCAGTAAACCCGACATTTGCAAGTTCTGCTTATTCTTCTGATGGAGCGGCACACACCACGAGTAGTTGGAAAATAACAACTGATTCCGGAGGGAGTACGATTGTATGGAGCAAAGACAACGACGCAACAAATCTAACGAGTATTGTCGTAAATACAACGAACGGCACATTTTCTGGCGCGCTTTCTGGCCAAACCGCGTTGGCATCGAATACGACCTATTATCCTTTTATATTGCACACCAACAGTAAAGGAGATTCTAGTTGGTCTGCAACTTCTTCATTTACTACTGTGAGTGAGAATAGTTTGCCAATTATGTCTGGTGTGCTGATTAATAGTGGAGACACCAGTATCAACTTAACAGAAAATTCTACTACCGCAGTGAATGTGATTGGTACGGCAACAGATACGAATGGTTGTTCCAATTTAAGCGGTGTGAGTGCGAAATTGTATCGAACCACCGTTGGTGTCGATGCTTCTGATGATGACAATAATCATTATTCAGTGAGCTGTTCACAAGACGAAGGCAGTTGTTTGGGAGGTGAAGATAATACGGCAACATATACTTGTGCTTTTTCTGTGCAATATTATGCTGATCCAACTGACGCAAGCAGTGTGAATGCAGCGGACAACTGGACTACGCAACTCACGCCGAGTGATTCGGTTGGGGCTGGTACAGCAGATACCGATACCATTGAAATGAATTCACTCACGGCATTGAATGTAACGGCATCCATCAATTTTGGTGAATTAGCACTTGGAAATAATACAGACACTACCAATCAAACCACTACCATTACTAATACCGGAAACGAAGGGTTAGATGTGAATGTTTCCGGGTATGGCGCAACTCCAAGCGATGGGTATGCGATGACGTGTACAATCGGTACGATTGCTATTGCCAATGCAAAATACAGCACATCCACTTTTGATTATGATCTTGCAGGCACAGCACTTGCCAGTACAACAGCAGAATTGGATCTTGATATTCCTCAACGCACCGGTACGGTGACTACCGGTATAGTCTATTGGGGAATTGGCCTACCGAGTACGAATGTTGGTGGCAGTTGTAGCGGAACTATTGTATTTGGTGCTGTATCTGACCCAAGTCTCGATTAATGTATATGGTATATTTTTTGAAACAATTATTTTTTGTCAGCATCAGTATTGCGTGTATGTGTTACCCAACACTTGCCTTGGCGGGAATTGGGATTAGCCCTTCGCAATTAAAACAAGATCGATTATTATCTGGCTCAACAACGATAACAGAATTTACCTTGAGTCGAAGTGACGCAGATACAGCATTACCGTTGCAATTGCGCGTTACCGGTTCAGCAGCATCATTATTGTCTATACAAGAAGGGAATTTTGTGACTATAGCGGCACAGGAAAAAACTACCACTTTTCATATCATAACCAACATACCTACTAACACAGTCTATGGCATATATTCTGCCGCTATTTCTATCGTGTCAGATCCGCATGCAGTTGTATTCGATGAAACAGGTCAAAACAGTACTACAGCCAAATCGTCGACTGTTGCGACAGAGTTACAGTTATCTATACCGGTGATTCTTACAGTTCAAGAAAAAGAGATAACCGAATATACCATTTCTGATATCTTAAGCCAACCCATTGAAGCACAACAACCGATTATTCTATCCTTTACCGTACAGAATGCCGGCAATCTTCCGGCGCGCCCTGATATGTTGAATATACGTATTACAAATTTAGAAGATGGCGCAGAACAGATATTGTTATACAACGAGCCCCTTCTTATTGATGAGGTTGCGCCATTCCATGATCAAACGCAACGTATAGCGATACCCTCCACACTTGCTATGGGTCAATATAGGGCAGACGTTACCATAAGCGATACAAAGCACAACGTTAGTGCTCATCGAACGCTGGTATTAGAGGTTTTGGCCGCAGGTTCTTTGTATTCTGCAACCGCACCGATTGATGTACAACCAGAGATGTATGCTGCTTCATCGGACAAGCATTTAACTGGTGTCTCAAAATATACTATGATTGCATTCTTTATTGCTGTTTTTTTCTTGATAGGCGTTCTGGCGATTGGGTTGTTCCATTATCACAAACAACAACAAAAACAACGCAAAGATTCTTAAGAGCCTGTCCATTATCTATTGTTCAGTTTTATTACTAAACCCTGAATGTAGGATCGATGTATCGTGTTATAGTGTCGTGAATCAAAACTGTGCGTTCGATTATCTCCTAAAACAAAATATTCATTTGGTGGAATAATGTTGGAAACCATAGCAATTCCACTTGCTGATTGTGTGATCATTCCTTGTTTCAGATACGGCTCATCCAGCAAGATTTCGTTTCCATCTTTTGTGATAATATATACGTGATTACTTCGTATGACTACCTGTTCACCAGGTAAACCAATAATGCGTTTAATGGTTAAGGTGTTTTTTTGTGGATCGATAAATTGTACAATGTTCCCTCGCTTTGGTTGGTGGAATAATAAAATGAATTTATTTACAAAAAAGATATTTTCATCAATGAATGTATTTTCCATAGAGCGTCCATTCACTCGACCGGGTTCAACAATGAATGAACGTATAAAAAAAATGCAAATCGTCGCAATGGCGATCAATTGAAATGTTTTAAAAGCGTATGTAAGAAATTGATTATTCATGCTATGATTATATCATGGATAACTTCATTTTTGGTATTCAAGGTATTGCTCGCGGTATAAATAATGCGATTCATATGCTGTCGCAATTGCAATTTTTTTGGGGACTTGCCATTGGTTTTTTCATTTCTACATTGATTCATGGTTTCCTCATGAGCGAAAATCCCACGCATCTTCCGGCAATGATTTTTCAAGACAAAGGAAAAAGTTTCAAAAAAATATATGCGCAAGAAGCTAGTGGAGCATATCGAGTTTCATATAGTCGTTTTTCTAAAACAGTGGATACATTGAAATTATTTTTTGGATTATCCTTTTTCTTATGTATGGGCATTATTTTTGTTGCATTATTACGATTTTGATTTGATAAAAAAATGAAAAAATAGTATAATAATGATACATAAACTCTTCCATATGAAATTTATGAGGAAAAATATTGTTGCTGTTTTTATTCTCGCCATGTGTTTTTATTGTATTTCTTCTCATTCGGCACAGGCCATTGGTATGTCTCCCGCAATAGTGAATGTCACAAATATTTTGCGTGGTACTACGCAAACGAAAACAGTGAATATACAACGCGATGTTCATCAAATTTCTGGTACGCAAACATATATCGTCACTCCTCGAGGAGCATACGCTCACTATATTCAAGGACCGAATGAATTTGTTATTCCAGATGGTGAACAATCGGCAAATTATACCTTTGATGTTTCTCCGCAAGATGCGGCAGTTGGAGAATATCAACTCTTCATTGATTTTGTTCCACAGGAAGCTGTTTTACCCACCACTGAAGGTGGAGATCAAAATAATGTGAATGTTGGTGTCTCTGTTCACGAAGGGGTGA